>CANETM010000016.1 GCA_947441205.1 Bacteroidota bacterium
ATTTGATTATTAATTACTAAATGAATCGTACCACCTGTATGATAACCATTCAAATCACACATTTGTAAAATCTCGTACACAATACCCTGGCCTGCAACCGATGCATCACCATGTATTAATATTGGCAATACTTTATTAAAATCATTTTCATATAACACATCTGCTTTTGCTCTAGCGAATCCTAAAACTACGGGATCAACGGCTTCCAAATGCGATGGATTTTGCATTAATTTTAAATGCACTTTTTTATTTGTGATGGTATCCACTTCCGAACTGTATCCCATATGGTATTTAACATCACCACTACCCATGGTTTGATCCAACACGGCAGTTCCTTCAAACTCACTAAAAATTTGCTCATAGGTTTTACCCATAATATTAGCAAGTATATTTAAACGTCCGCGATGCGCCATTCCTATCACCACTTCTTCAACACCATTTTCTGCACCAATATTGATGATGGCATCCAATGCAGCAATGGTCGACTCCCCACCTTCTAATGAAAAACGTTTTTGTCCAATATATTTTGTGTGTAAGAATTTTTCGAAAATTACACCCTGATTTAATTTCTCAAGAATGCGTCTTTTTTGATCTAGAGTGATGGCATCCGAAAAATTATGTTCCATTTCATTTGTCAACCAATCTACTTTTGTCTGATCAGAAATGTATTTAAATTCTATACCAATATTTTTAGCGTAAGCATTTTGTAAATGTTCAATTATATTTTGCAAACTTGTTGTTCCTAAATCCAATAAGTTACCTGCATAAAATGAATTTGATAAATCAGCTTCACTCAAATTAAAAAATTCAAGTTCCAAATTAGCATGTCTGTCTTTTCTTTCTCTAATTGGATTGGTCTTTGCAATTAAATGACCCTTATTCCTATATCCTAATATTAAACGATAAACTGCAATTTCCTTTGCCCAATTAATACTTGAGACATTTGAATGATCCGATGAGACGGAAGCAGTAGCAACAACTTTATCTTGTCCTGTTGACGCTACATTCGTTGATTTGTCGGTTCCATTTTGCATTGCAAAATCAAAACCTTCAAAAAACTTTTTTAAATCAGGGTCAACTGAATTGGGGTCTTGAACAAACTGTTGGTACATCCCTTCAATAAAAGATGGATGGGAATTTGTGATGTATGAAAAATCCTTCATTTAGATTGCTTTCTTTTTGAATTTCTTGGAGCGCAAATATCGTGCTAATTGATTGATTTAAAAGGAAATTTTAATCAAAATTATTGTTATCAATTTTACATTTTTGCATTTCAAAAACAACCCCAATACCGATTAGATTAACGAGATTAATTATCGTCGTATTATATTGAACTAACTGACTGAATATCAGCTATTTATATTCTTTTTGTATTTTTTTTCATTTTAATTTTAATTATTAGCCTTCTTCCCTTACCTTTGCCCTCCTGAAAATTAATTAGTACATGGCAAATCATTCGGCTACCAAAAAAGATGTAAGACAAGCAACTAAACGTCGCGATAGAAACCGTTATTATGGTAAAACTACTCGTAATGCAATTCGTGATTTAAAAACAATCGGCGAGCAAACTGCTTATGACGAAAAGTTACCTAACATCATATCTCAAATTGACAAATTAGCAAAACGTGGAATTATCCATAAAAACAAAGCTGCTAATTTAAAAAGCAAATTAGCTAGACACACTGCTGTTGCTCAAGTTGCTAAAAAGAAGTAATTAACTAGCCTACCGGCAATTATAATATAAATCCTGCCTTTCCCGGCGGGATTTTTTTTTGTAGCTTTGCCCCATGACTGAAAAAATACTTATCCTTGACTTTGGAAGCCAATACACACAACTAATTGCACGTGCAGTAAGAGAAGCAAATGTATATTGCGAGATTAAGCCATTTAATTCGGCAGTTGTCTATGATAGCACTTTAAAAGGCATTATTTTAAGTGGTTCCCCAGCAAGTGTAAATGAGCAAGATGCTCCTAACGTGGATATTCAAGCCATGTTGGATAAACTTCCTGTTTTAACCGTTTGTTACGGTGCACAATTAAGTGCTAAGAATTTTGGAGGTAAAGTAGAAAAATCAAACAAAAGAGAATACGGTCGTGCACAGTTACGCATACAAAAGGATGACATCATATTTAAAAATATAGCCAATAATAGTCAGGTTTGGATGAGTCATAGCGACTCCATTACCCAACTTCCTGATAATTTTGAACTATTAGCCGACACAGATAGCATTCCAGTTGCTGCATTTAGAAAAAAAGCCGATACAGGTAATAGCCTTCACGGCTTCCAATTCCACCCTGAGGTTTACCACTCAAGCGAGGGTAAGACTATGATCAAGAACTTTTTAGTTGATTTATGTGGGTGTAGCCAAAATTGGACACCTGCTTCCTTTGTAAATGAGACGGTTGAAAAGCTAAAAGCGCAAATTGGAGACGGTCATGTAATCATGGCCCTAAGTGGAGGGGTAGATAGCACCGTTGCCGCTACATTAATTCATAAAGCCATAGGAAATCGCCTACATGGTATATTCGTGGACAATGGCGTATTGAGAAAAGACGAGTTCCAAAATGTATTAGATATATACAAATCGGTTGGTTTAAACGTGAAGGGAATTGACGCTAAGCAAATGTTTTATGATGCCCTAGCTGGTAAATCTGACCCTGAAGAAAAGCGTAAAATTATAGGAAAACTATTTATAGATGTATTTCAAATAGAGGCTTCTAATATGTTGGAAGCCAAGTTTTTAGGTCAAGGAACAATTTATCCTGATGTAATTGAAAGCGTAAGCGTTCATGGACCCTCTCAAACCATTAAATCACACCACAATGTAGGAGGCCTACCTGACACATTGCACCTAAGCTTAGTGGAACCACTAAGATACTTATTCAAGGATGAGGTTCGTAAGGTTGGTCTTGAATTAGGCATACCAGCTGACTTAATTAACCGCCATCCTTTCCCTGGACCAGGTTTAGCTATTCGTATTTTAGGTGAAATCACCCCTGAAAAAGTAGATTTATTACAAAGAGCTGATCATATTTATATGAATGCCTTGAAAGAGTTTGATTTATATACCAAGGTTTGGCAGGCGGGAACTATCCTATTACCAGTTAAAAGTGTTGGAGTTATGGGTGATGAAAGAACCTACGAGTTCACAGTTGCCTTAAGGGCAGTTACCTCGGTTGATGGCATGACTGCCGACTGGGCCCATTTGCCTTATGAGTTCCTAGCCCATGTGAGCAATGCCATTATCAACGAAGTCAGAGGCATTAACCGTGTAGTTTATGACATTAGCAGTAAGCCACCGGCTACGATAGAATGGGAATAATACTTTAAATTTTACTTTAATAATAATAGCCTAAATATTTGTATATCATTTATTTAGGTTATTTTTTTATAAATACTACTTTAGTAAGTAATTCATACCCTATCCTTCAATTGCCCGATATAGTAATGTAAAAATAGCCTTCATCTCGATGATCGTCATTACGCTAAAAACAATTTCATGCATCTAAAATCGCGAACTCGCTACGCTCAGACATGCGCGATTTATTAACGATGCACTCCATCGTTTTCTTAACGCTATGACTCAAATCTCGAATCATGCCTATTTTACATTTACTATATTTTCTAGCAATGATGTAGGACAGACTGCAAAATTGAACATTGAGCCACAGCGTAAAGAAATTTGTAAAGTCGAACGTTTAAAAAGTCTGCATGTCTGAGCACGAAGTGCGAGTTCAGACTTTTAGTTCGACTTTATGAATTTTAGCGTTAAGTGGCGATCTGAGAAAATTTTCAGTCTGTACTACATAAGGCAATAGGAATAACAGTGAAATAGTTAAAGCCCGAGAGGTTATCTCGGGCTTTAACTATTTCGAATGAACAAGTTTTAGTTCATTGTACGCTTCAGATTACTGATTTTATCCTGCAAACTGTTCACCACACCAGCTAATTGATCCACATTCCAAAGTGGTTGGGCACCTGCTTTATGAATAATGTATACAGCTTTCCATATTTCAACTATATCTTGACTATTTACTTGATATGGCTCGTATAATGGATTGTCACTCAATAATGTAAGCTTATCTTTATTATCATCATTAGTGATGATTCTTTTATAAACCACCCCATCAGCATTGGAGACAACTATATAAGTATTTGAGTTTTTAACATCCTTGAAACTATCCACTTTCTCCCCGACGATTACTGATCCGCTAGGTGTTGGTAACATACTATCCCCTATAATCTCAAATGCACGATAATCACCTGGTGCCAACATAGGTAAAGTGAAGGTATTTAACTCGTCCAAGAACTCCGGATCGGCATAACCTGCCAAATATCCTGCAGCCGCCTTAACGGGCACAAATGGAACAATGGGAGCTGCTGAACTAGACTTATCCATTTTCATGGATCGACGACGGTCCAAATAGGACGATCCTGTATTGGAGCCAGCATTTCCTTTCTCTGAAAGATCCTGAAACAGGAATTCTTCCAAACTAATATTAAATAAAGCACATATAGCTTCTTGAACTTCCAAACGGGGCTCTGCCCTTTCTTCCTCATAAGCTCCTACCAAGGAACGCTTAATCTGAAGTTGATTGGCCATTTCCTCTTGTGTCCATTCGCGCTGCTTTCTGATGTACTTTAAATTTTTTCCTGCGTATGACATAACTAATGATTTTAGTGCAATTTACTAATTTATTTAGTAATTCCAAATATTTTTAGCAATTTTTTGAAAATATTTTCGTTCCCCCCAATTCTAAACCCTAAGGGTTTTAATTTTTGTGACAAGGTTCTTGAATAGTAACTTGCAGTATGGCTAAGACAAAAACAGAAAAACCACTCATATTAATAACCAACGATGATGGCATCACTGCACCGGGCATAAAGGCATTAGTGCAAGCTGCCCTACCTTTTGGTAAAGTAGTCGTTGTGGCTCCTGATAAACCACAAAGTGGTATGGGTCATGCAATCACTATTGGACATCATTTGAGACTCACCAAGGTTGATTATATGGAAGGCGTTGAAGCCTATGCTTGTAGCGGTACACCGGTGGACTGTGTGAAATTAGCCGTTGACAAAGTACTTCACCGAAAGCCTACTATTTGCTTGAGTGGAATTAACCACGGAGCCAACCACTCTATTAATGTAATTTATTCAGGAACCATGTCGGCCGCTTTGGAAGCATCTATTGAAAGCATACCTAGTATAGGGTTTAGTTTATTGGACCTTAGCATTGAAGCTGATTTTACAGCAGCTGCTCATTTTGCGGGAATCATTATACAAAAAGTATTAGCAGATAAAAACTTGGATAAACACTTATGTTTGAATGTAAATATTCCTAAAGTGGAAACTAAGTTGATTAAAGGGATAAAAGTTTGCAAACAGGCCTATGCTAAATATGAGGAAAAATATGTGGAGCGCAAGGATCCTTATGGAAAAAAATATTATTGGCTTACTGGGGAGTTCATCAACTTTGATAAATCTAAAGACACCGATGTTTGGGCACTCAAAAATAATTACGTGAGCATAGTACCCGTTCTATTTGATTTAACGAATCATATTATTAAGGAAAAATTAATGAAAAAGTGGAACGCGTAAAAGATAATTATATTAACGGATGTTTAATAGGGCTTTTATTACCCTTTGTAGGATTTGTAGGATTCTACCAATGGAAATTTAGTTTATTTAGTGTCCAAGATTTTGTTTCACTTCTAATTCAACAAAAGTCAATTTTGTCATCCATGATAAGTGTTTCATTATTAATAAATGGTGCATTACTAACTGTATTTTTTCAAAGAGAAAAAGATAAAATTGCGAAAGGTATATTTTTTACCACTTGCATTTATGCACTTGTTGCACTTGCATGTAAATGGTTATTATAAATGCGTTATTATATTATAGCTGGCGAAGCCAGCGGTGATTTACACGGATCCAATTTAATTAAAGCTATTAAGGCTAAGGATACCAATGCGGTAATTCAATGTTGGGGAGGTGATTTAATGCAAGCTGCAGGAGGACATTTAGTAAAGCATTACCGAAGTTTAGCTTTCATGGGATTTGTAGAAGTACTCATGAATATCAGTACCATTTTATCAAATATTAAATTTTGTAAAAAAGATATTGAAGCCTTTGCGCCCGATGTATTAATATGTATTGACTATCCGGGATTTAATTTACGCATTGCAAAATGGGCAAAATCAAAAGGACTAAAAGTGGTGTATTTTATTGCGCCTCAGGTTTGGGCATGGAAAGAAAACAGAGTGCCCGCCATGCGAGAAAGCATTGACCGTTTATTATGTATACTTCCTTTTGAAAAACAATATTTCAAGGACCGTTGGAACTGGGAAGTGGATTATGTGGGACATCCTTTAATGCAAGTGCTAGAAAGTCAACATGACTTGCCACATCCCCTACCAGATATTGCAGGAGAAAAAATAATCGCCTTTTTACCTGGAAGTAGAAAGCAAGAAATTATCAAAAAATTACCTGAGATGCTTTCAGTAGTAAATGCATTTCCAAATTATCATTTTGCCATAGCACAAGCACCAGGCTTGGATGATGCCTGGTTCGCTTCCTTAGTACCTTCAAATAAAAACGTACATATTGTAAAAGACAATACCTATGCTTTGTTAAATCATAGCATAGCTGCGCTTGTAACGAGTGGAACTGCCACTTTAGAAACTGCATTATTAGGTGTTCCAGAAATTGTATGTTACAAAGGCAACCCCATTACTTTGGCACTTGCAAAACGTTTTGTAAAAATTAAATTCATTGCCCTTGTAAATTTAATTATGGATAAGGAAGTCGTAAAAGAATTAATTCAGGAGGATTTGAATAAAAAGAATTTGGTGCAGCAGTTAACTCTTTTATTAGACGATGAAAATAAAAAAGCACAGATCGCTTCAGACTATAAACTGCTAAAGGAAAAACTATACACAGGACAAAGCGCAACAGAAGTTGCAGCTGGTATTATACTAGAAGAATTAACAAAATAAATCTCCTTTTAAAACTTTATCGATACCATTTATTAGTGTGTAAACTTGCGCACTAATATGATGATAATTCCAATTAAGAATACGATTAAGGAAATGCGGTTCATACCATGCATGGCTTTCATCATTCCAGTTCTTTCTTCCTTTGGATCTCGTTTTACTAAAAACAAGTACTCTCCTATTTGTCTAAAAAATCCCATATTGTGAAATTTTAATTATGCGTTTTGTGATACCAACCAACTCTTTAATAAGTTGGTAATTTGTGGTGCTTCAATAATAAAACCATCATGACCATACATAGAATCAATAGCAATCAATTTTGCATTGGGCATATGATGTTCCATAAAACGTTGTTCATCCAATGGACATAAAATATCGCTATTAATTCCAATGATAAATGTTGGTGTTTTAATGGTAGCCAAAGTCGTCATTAAGTCTCCCCCTCTTTTTCGCGCTAAGTGATGACTATCCATAGACTTCGTTAATAACCAATAACTGTAAGCGTTAAATCGTTTTACTAATTTATCACCTTGATATTCGATATAAGAAGATGCTTTAAAATTATCAATCTTCTCCGGATCCTCGTCAGTTTGCTTTTCTTGGAAAATACCATAATTACGATAGGTTAACATTCCAATAGCACGTGCCGCTTTTAATCCTTTCGCTCCTGCATTCGGCGTCGCTTGTTTCCATGTACAATCTGCTTCAATGGCTAGACGCTGTGCAGTATGAACCGCAACACCCCATGCACTTTCAGAAGGGGAAGTAGAAATTAAAAACATTTTTTTGATAACAGAAGGTTCAACAACAGCCCATTCTAAAGCTTGGTATCCACCCATGCTTCCTCCCATTAATAAATCGATAGTTTCAATTCCCAAATGTTGTCTTAATAAAATATGTGCTTGCACCATATCGCGTATGGTCACGGTAGGAAAATTATTCAAACTAATTTCAGTGCCTAAATCTTCCACACTCAAAGGACCAGTGGAACCATAACAAGAGCCAATAATATTTGCACAAACAATATAGTAATCATTGGGGTTGATTAAATAGCCTTCCCCCACTAAACCTTTCCACCAATCAGCAGCATCACTATTGGCTGTTAAGGCATGACAAACCCAAGCCACTTTTTTGCCAGGTGTAAATTCACCATAGGTGTGATAAGCTATTTTAAGCTTAGGCAAACTCACCCCACACTCCAATGTAAAAGGATGATTATATTGATAAATTGTTGGACCCATTTTTTCGAATGCTAATTGCTATATAAGTATTTATTTGAATTACCTTTGCCAAAGGTACAAATTTTATACTTCTTATATTATAACAAGCATTAACCAATGGCTAGAATACATTTAAAGCAAATTGACCAGGACTATCAGTTTGTAACAACCGACGAAGCAGGTCACCAAATAAACATGGACATTCCAGTAGACCAAGGCGGTCATGGAAGTGGCGTTCGTCCAATGCAGGCTTTATTAAGTGCTTTAGGTGGATGTAGTGCTGTTGATATTGTAATGATTTTAAAGAAGCAAAAAGAAACCATTGAAAGTTTTGAAATGGTCATTGACGGAGATCGTCAGGTTGGAAAAGAACCTGCTTTATGGGAGACCATTAACATTGTATTTAAATTAAAAGGAACCATGACTAAGGAGCGTGCCGAAAAAGCATGTTTACTTTCCATAGATAAATATTGTTCGGTTGCTGCCACATTAAGAGCAGCTGGTGCAATTATCACTTGGAGTGTTGAAATTTTATAATTGAAGTTTAGTATTTATAATAATTTACTAACTTGAAAAAGAGGCTGAAAAATAAAGCGTAATAAATTGAAGCAGTAATCATATGAAGCATAATCAATCTAAAGTAATTAGGACAAGGGTTCCCCAAACGCCAGAGCACGAACATGCTGCTCCACTATTTTTAACGAGTAGCTTTACATTTGATAATGCAGAGGATATGCGAGCTGCTTTTGCTGATGAAACTGATGCAAATATTTATAGTCGTTTTTCAAATCCAAATGTTCAAGAATTTGTAGACAGACTTTGTGTGTTGGAAAATGCTGAAGATGGATTTGCAACTGCGAGTGGAATGAGTGCAGTATTTGGATCCTTTATGGCTTTATTAAAAAAAGGTGACCATTTAATATCATGCACTTCTATTTTTGGAAGTACACATACGGTGATTTCAAAATACTTACCAAAGTATGGTATTGATTACAGTTATGTAGGAGCAAGTGCCACTGCAGCCGAATGGGAAGCAGCTATCACCCCTCAAACTAAAATGATTTATTTAGAAACGCCAACTAATCCAGGGTTAGATGTTGTAGACATAAGCATGGTAAGCGCGATTGCAAAAAAGTACAATATAATATTAAACGTAGACAACTGTTTTGCTACACCCATTGGTCAAACCCCAATTGATTTAGGTGCCGACTTAGTGGTGCACTCTGCCACTAAATGGATTGATGGACAAGGTCGTGTATTAGGAGGTGCTGTTGTGGGAAGAAAGGATTTGATTCATGATATTTATTTATTTTGTCGCAGCACAGGTCCTTCCCTATCTCCATTTAATGCTTGGGTATTAAGTAAAAGCTTAGAGACCTTAGAAGTTCGCATGGATCGTCATTGTAGCAATGCATTATACATTGCTGAAAAACTAGAAGGTCATTCAAAAATTAATTTTGTAAAATATCCATTCTTATCATCACATGCTAGTTATGAGGTTGCTAAAAAGCAAATGAAAAACGGCGGTGGGATTGTTTGTTTTGAATTGAAAGGTGGGATTGAATCAGGTATAAAATTTTTGAACAATATCAAAATGCTTTCTTTAACAGCCAACTTGGGTGACACAAGAAGCATTGCCTCACACCCTGCTAGCACAACGCATGCTAAATTATCTGAAGCTGAAAGACAAGCCGTAAGTATTACACCAGGCCTAATCCGAATTTCAGTTGGCCTTGAACATAAGGATGATATTTTAGCCGATATTTTACAAGCATTAGAGGTTGCGTAATACATTCATTTACCGATTTATTTAGCAAACTAAGTTGCTAAAAATTATAATAAAATTCTACCCTATAGCACATTTAAGTTATAGGGTATTTTATTTGTGTCGGTTAAACGCATTGAGTAGATAAAAATGGGGTTTTTTAGGCATTATTTTTAAGATTTATTAGTATATTGAATTCGCTTAAACTTAAAAACCGCACACTTATGAAATTAAAAACTGGTATTTTATTATCAGCCATGATGTTCCTCCAATATTATATATGGGGAGCTTGGTATGTAACAATGGGAACTTATATGGGAGAAGTACTTAAATCATCGGGGGTTGACATTGGAGCTGCGTATAGTGCAGGGGCCATTGCAACCATTATTTCTCCATTTTTTGTTGGTATGATTGCTGATAAATTCTTTGCAGCTCAAAAAATCATGGGCGTTTTACACTTAGTGGGCGCTGCCTTATTATTTTATGCAACAAAGGTTGACAATAGTAGTTTTTATTGGGTGATTTTGGTATACTCTTTATTGTATATGCCAACCATCGCTTTAAGTAATAGCGTTGCTTTTGCTCAAATGACCGACCCAGGAAAGCAGTTTCCATGGATTCGTGTATTTGGAACATTGGGTTGGATTGTAGCTGGTTTAATCATTGCTAAATTAGGTATTGAAAAAACAGAAGGTACTTTCCAAGTTGCTGCTGTGATGTCAGCAGTATTAGGTGTAATTAGCTTTATACTTCCAAACACGCCGCCAAAAGGTGCAGGCACTGAAACATCAGCTGCAAGCATATTAGGAAAAGATGCCTTTGTACTTTTAAAAGAAAAATCATATTTGATATTTTTTATTGCAGCCATTTTAATTTGTATTCCTCTTTCCTTTTATTATGGATTTGCAAATCCTTTCTTGAATGAAGTTGGATTAGAAAATGCTGCTGGTAAAATGACAATGGGTCAAATGTCTGAAGCTATTTTTATTCTTGCAATTCCATTTATGTTTAATAAAATTGGCGTGAAAAATATGCTTATCCTTGGTATGGGTGCTTGGGTTTTACGTTATATATGTTTTGCTTATGGAAATACCGATGCAGTATGGTTATTATACGCTGGTATTATTTTACATGGTGTATGCTATGACTTTTTCTTTGTAACAGGTTATATGTACACTGAGAAAAAAGCAGGTGAATCCATTAAAAATGCTGCACAAGGCTTATTTACTTTTGCAACCTATGGTGTAGGTATGTTTATAGGTACATGGTATAGTGGCTTTGTGGTTGATCAACATAAAGCAACAGTTGGCCATGACTGGACAACTATTTGGTTGTATCCTGCAGCCATTGCTGGTGCTGTTTTAATTGCTTTCATTTTCGGATTTAATGAGAAAAAAGAAATAGCAACTGCTTAAATAATATTTATCAAAAGCTTATCTCTTTGAGATAGGCTTTTTTTCATTTCATAATATTAATATCAAATTAAAAAATAGAAAAATGCGTATTGCAATGTTAGGAGCAGGATTCATTGGCCGTTTTTATGCCGATGCCTTGCAAGGTTATAGAAGTAAAGATAAAGTAGTAAGTATCTATGCACGTCGTGAAGAGTCGGCTGTAAAATTTGCTGCTGATTATAATTGTGCACAATGGACTACCGATATGGAAGCAGCTATTGCAAACCCCGATGTGGATGTGGTTTGTATCGCACTTCCTAATAACATACATGAAGCAGCAGTAATGCTTTGTTGTAAACATAAGAAAGCAGTGATGACTACTAAGCCCTTGGGACGTAATAGCGAGGAAGCTAAAAGAATGCTTATTGCCGTTGAAGAAGCAGGTATTTTTAACGGTTACTTAGAGGACTTAGTTTATACCCCGAAATTTATTAAAGCCAACCAAAGCGTTAAAGAAGGTGCGGTAGGACGTGTTTTATGGGCAAAGTCTCGTGAAACCCATCCTGGCCCACATAGCGAATGGTTTTGGGATATTGAACAAGCAGGTGGTGGTTGTATTTTAGACCTTGGTTGCCACTGTGTTGAAATTTCAAGAAGCTATATAGGTAAAGATATTAAGCCCGTGGAAGTAATGTGTTGGGCAGATACTCAAGTTAAGCCTATTGATGCCGAAGACCATGCCATTGGATTAGTGAAATATGCAAACGGATCCATTGGTCAGTTTGAAGTAAGCTGGACTTTTAGAGGAGGCTTGGATTTAAGAGACGAAGTAATGGGTACCGAAGGAACCATTTGGATTAATAGCTTTTTGCGAACTGGTTTTGAAATGTTCACCACCGGAAAAGGTGGAGACTATATTGCAGAGAAAGCTGAGAGCAACAGCGGTTGGTTATTCCCTGTTGGTGATGAATTAAATGAATTAGGTTACAACCATATGTTTATGGATATGTTTAACTCCATGGAAAAAGGAGAAGCACCTAAGGAAACATTTTATGATGGTTATGTAGTGAACTGTATTTTAGACGCCGCTTATAAATCAGCAAAATCTAAATTATGGGAGCCTGTAAAATTAGATATTTGGAGAGGTAAAGAAGGATTAACTAAAGAAAGTCATTTAGTAGAATATGATGCGGAACATTATTTAGTAAAAGAAGAGATGACGCATTATGGTGCTAAGAAATTAATTTTGAAGCATAAGACTACTGGAAAAATTACGGAGCAAATTATCAATTAATAAAAAAGCCCTTAAAGAAATTTAAGGGCTTTTTTATTTTTCATCTAAATTTTTTATAAACTTTTTTGAAATTTCTGAAAATTATTTACAGCTATTACAATATCCTCAAATGGTTTTTTGGGAAAATCTTGTTCTAAGAAAAAGTATTCAACTCCAGCAATATCAATATTTTTAAAAGATTCCGTAAAGTCATATACCCCAGTTCCAAAAGGCACAATATCACCTGCTGCTGTCATATCCTTAACATGCAATAATGGGAAACGTCCTTTGTTCTTTTTGAATAAATCAACAGGATTTTTACCTGCTTTAAATACCCAACCCAAATCCATTTCCATTTTTAATAAATCAGCTGGTACCTGTGTTAAAAAATAATCATAAGAAATAATTCCATCGGTAGTTTCAAATTCGGAAGAGTGGTTATGATATGCTAATTGTAAGCCTGCTTTTTTTGCCAGCTCCCCAGCTCGATTCAATGTCTCAGCAGCCATTTTAATTGCATCACCAGTATCAATAGGAATATTTGCACATACAATATATGGAATACCCGCTTCCGCAACTAAATCAATCATCTCTTGACTATTGTCTTGTAAATTTTTCATTACCGGAAACTTCACAGGCTTGCCATCAGGTCCATTTGGCAACTTCATATTAGGAGGTAATTTAAGTGGGGCACCAATTACATGATGTGAACGCCAATGCATTCCCATGTCCTCTATCAATGCCTTAAACTCCTTTGGCTTTTTTCCATATATGCCTGGCTGCTTACTAAAAGCAGATTCAATATTTTTATACCCAGCAGCAGCTACTTTTTGCAAAGCACCAACCGCGTCATTATCCATGTCATTAAAAAGCGTGAACAACTGAATGCCCGGAGCAGGTAATTTTATTTTACTTGAAAAATTATTTGCCCAACTTGAATTACTTAACAATGCCCCTCCTACTGAAAGTGCAGCAGCTTGTTGTAGAAATTTTCTTCTTGAATTCATAACTAAATTTTTAAATGAGACAAAGCAATC
>CANETM010000017.1 GCA_947441205.1 Bacteroidota bacterium
AGGGTTGTTGATTTTGTCAAAAAATCAATTATCTGATAAATTAAATCAATCTGCAGTTATTGTTTCTAATGAGGTAAGCAAAAAAAAGAATACAGGACTTTCATTACGATTCCCCAAAAGAGGTCAGGGTTTAGGGCAAGAATATCATATTCATAGTTTTGAGGAATCTAACATTGCTGATGTATATAATGAAAAGGAAATTGATGCAAGTATTAAGGCAGCTTTAAGTAAATATGGTGTGACAGATTTGAATTATGAGTTTGCTGTTACGGATAAAAAAGGGAATGTAGAATTAAAAAGTGCAAAATTTGAAGACGCATTTATTGATGAAGTAAATAATTTAGAATGTAGGGTATCGGTCATTCCGCAAGAAATTATTGAACCAGTAGGACCTTTTGAAACCATCATTATTCTCGTGCCTAAAGTAAGATTATATTTATTGCGTAGTTTACAATGGGTTATCATGGGCGCTATATTATTTGTTTTTATTGTATTGGCTGCCTTTTTTATAACTGTAAAGTCATTATTTACGCAAAAAAGATTAAATGAAATCAAAAGAGATTTTATTAATAATATGACACATGAGTTAAAAACGCCATTGGCGACTATCTCATTAGCTGTTGATGCTTTAAAAAGTGGGAAGGTTAAATCAAACACCGAATCTGTTGATTACTTCAGTACCATTATTAAAGAAGAGAATTTGCGCATGAACAAACATGTAGAAGTTATTTTACAAGCAGCGCAATTAGAAAAAAAGGAATATTATTTAAATAAGCAACCAGTTGATATGCATGATTTGCTTTTTGGCATTTTAGATAGTTTTAAATTACAATTAGACGCGAAGCCGTCAAATGTGCATACAAATTTTGAAGCTGATCCTTCCGAAATTGAAGGTGATAAGGAATATTTAAAGCATGTATTTTCTAATTTAATTGACAATGCTATTAAGTATTCGAAAGACGTTATCGATATTACCATTACAACGCTTACTTTACCAACAGAAATTCGAATTATCATAGAGGATAAAGGAATCGGAATGGGTGCAGATACAAGGAAGCATATTTTTGAAAGATTCTATCGTGCACATACTGGTAATATTCATAATGTAAAAGGTTTTGGGCTAGGCATGAGCTATGTCAAATGGGTTATAGACATTCATAAAGGAAAAATTAAAGTGGAAAGCGAGGAAGGCTCAGGTACAAAAATGATTGTTACACTGCCTATTTCTTAATCCAAAATAAACAACCATCACCGTAACTCAGGAATCGGTATGAATTGTTTAATGCATGTTGGTATACTAATTTCCATTGATCTCCTGTAATGGCTGCTATAATTAGTAACAATGTCGATTTAGGCTGGTGGAAATTGGTGACCAATGCCTCACAAATTTTAAAATCATAACCTGGGGTTACCATTAGTTGAGTTTTTGCAATGATTTTATTTGCTTTATTATTTTCTAGCCAATTTATTAGTGCTTTCATTGCTACATTAACTGGTAATTGATGGTCAGCTAACTCATATGATTCCCATTGTCCTAAGTTGAGGTCTTGTTGTTGAATGATTTTATTGTTTTCATGTAAATATAAATGCGCCTTTACGCCCATCCAATATAATGACTCAATTGTTCGTAAGCTAGTAGTTCCCACTGCAATAATGGGAGGATTTTTTTTATCATCTAAACGATTAGATTCTTTTTGTTCAGCATGTTCAAATAAATATTGTATCAAATCCTTACCAACTTCTATAAACTCAGCATGCATATTATGCTCATCTATTGTAGCGGATTTTACAGGCATAAAAGTCCCAGCTCCTACATGTAAGGTTAAATATTTATGGTTAACTTTTTTTTCATCTAAACTATTAAATACGTCTTTGCTAAAATGAAGACCCGCAGTAGGTGCTGCAACTGAACCTTCTTCAATAGCATAAGTGGTTTGATATCTATCCTTGTCTTGCTCGCTTGTTTTTCGTTGAATGTAAGGTGGTAAAGGAATATTACCAATATGAGTAAGAATTTCAGAGAATGTAATTTGAGGATGATTCCAAGAAAATTCAATTATATATTGACCATCTTTTTGATTCATTTTTTTTGCGTAAAATGTAAATGATTGATCATTAATGATAACTTCTTTTGATAATAATGTGTCTTTCCATTTTTTAGCGCCACCCACTAAACAAGTCCACTCAACTTTTTCAGTTGCTTGCATGGCAAGTAAAACGGGTGTATATTTTTCAGTAGGCTCTAAACAAAATATTTCTATGGTAGTTTGTTTAGCATCTAAAGTGTTGTTTATTGCTGCAAACTGCTTTGAAGAATTGTTTTCATTACTGTTTAGTGATGGCGATTTTTTTTCAAATAAAATCCTAGCTGCAATCACTTTACTATTATTAAACAGCATAGTACTATGCGCTGGCAAATAACTTGCAATATTTGCGTAATTACTTTCTGCAATAATGGTTTGATCCCAAACTAATAGTTTGCTATCTGCTCTATTAGGTGCAGGTGTATACGCAATTTGCTCATCGGTAAGAGGGTAATCAAAGTCCTCAATGGCTATTTTGGGCTTAATAAACATAGGGCGAAGGTACAAAGCTGCCATTTTACAGCCTAATTCACTAGTTATAAACCTAAAAATTGAGGTTTTCCACAGTTCTTAACAGCATAAAATTTAGAAAACAACCTAAAATCAGCTCAAATCCTTTACAGCACTCATTATCAGGCCGGTTCATTTCTTGTGGAAAACTATAAGGGGCTATTTTGCCTTTAAAAGTGGTAAAAAGTGTTATTTTGTGTGAACAAGTGGTAAAAATCACACTAATTATTAACAATGACAGGCTTTCACGGAGAATATCAATCAACTATAGACGCAAAAGGGCGTTTCCTAGTTCCTGGCAGTTTGAAAAAACAGCTAGCTGAAGGGGAGACGCGTTTTATTGTGAGTAGGGGATTTGAAAAGTGCTTGACACTTTATCCGATAAATAGCTGGCAAAAGATATTAGATAAGATTAGCCAATTGAATGACTTTGATCCTAAAGTGCGTCAGTTTAGACGTCAATTTTTAGGTGGAGCAACTGAGGTAGAAATGGACAGCGCAGGCCGTTTATTAATACCTCCAACATTAAGAGAATTTGCTTTGCCTGGAAAAGAGATTGTATTAGCTGCCGCATTAGATCGATTTGAGATCTGGGATGCAAGTTCTTATAAACAGCTCTTTGAGGATTTCTCTGCAGACGAATTTAGTAATCTGGCGCAAGAAGTAATGTCAGGCATTAATAAAAAAGATTAAGGAAAAGCGATGCCCAACCCTACATCCAACATTCCTAAATCCGATTATCATGTACCTGTATTATTTCACGAAACAATGGATCATCTTAATATTCAACCAAACGGTGTTTATGTTGATGTGACATTTGGAGGAGGTGGACATAGTCGAGGCATATTATCAAAACTAGGACCAAAGGGTCGCTTAATTGCTTTTGATCAAGATGCGGACGCAAAAAACAACTTACCAAATGATGACCGTGTTTTATTTGTTCCAGAAAATTTCAGGTACCTGCAAAGGTTTTTACGATTGCACAAAATTGACCAAGTAGACGGTGTACTTGCAGACTTAGGTGTTAGCAGTCATCAGTTTGACGAAGGTTCAAGAGGTTTTTCTACCAGGTTTGATGGTCCCTTTGATATGAGAATGGATCAACGCCAGGACTTGACCGCAGCGCAGGTGATAGAAACTTTAAGTGAAACGGAATTTCACAAAATGTTTGAACAGTATGGCGAAGTGACGAACTCGAAAACTTTAGCGAAACATATTGTAGACAATCGCAAACATGTTAAACTTAACACGGTACAAGATTTTAAAACACTAATTGCAGCAGTAGTAAAAGGGAATCCCAATAAATATTGGGCGCAGGTTTTTCAAGCCATTCGTATTGTAGTGAATGAAGAAATGGATGTGTTGAATGAATTCCTTGCACAATTACCATCCGTTATTAAACCAGGTGGACGTGCAGTGATCATTACGTTTCATTCCATTGAAGACAGAATTGTAAAGAATGCTTTTAAAGTAGCGCCCGAAGAAGAAAACAAAACAAACCCATTTCTCTCCAACCCTAGAGAAGTGATTTGGAAGATCATTACAAAAAAACCTGTAGTGGCTTCTGAAAAAGAGATGAAAGAAAACAATCGAAGTAGAAGTGCAAAATTGCGCGCTGCTGAAAGATTATAAACCGTATGTCCGTACCCGAAAAACAAGCCCCTAAGAATGCATTGATGAGCATTCTAAAAGTCGAGTGGATTGTCATGAACATTCCATTCTTTTTATTCTTGGCTTTTTTAGCTATTCTATATATAGCTAATGGACATCTTGCCGATAAAACGGTAAGACAAATAAATACATCTCAAAAACATATCAAAGAATTACAGTACGAATACAAAACCTTGAAGGCAGACCTTATGCGTCGTAGTCAAGCTGATCAAATTGAAGAAGCAATGAAACCTTACGGGCTTGTCGTTGCAAAAGAAATGCCTATTCGAGTTCCGTTAGAAAAGAAAGTATTAACCATTCAAAATCTCAATGAATAATGGACGTTAAACGCGACATATTATGGAGGGTATACTTGAGTTATATTTTTGTAGTACTAATTTGTATTGCCATTTTAGGAAAGGCATTTTATATCCAACAAGTTCAAGGAACTTATTGGAGAGGGTTAAGTGATAGCTTACATCAAAGAATTATTTCCATTCCAGCAGAGCGAGGAACCATTTATAGTGAGGATGGTCAAATGTTGAGTACGAATATGCCAAAGTTTGATATTTTAATTGATTTTAGAGTTGATCCTTTGCATGAAAAAAACGGTAAGTTATTTAGAGAGAAAATTGACACATTATGTGATTCTTTGTCCTATTTATTTAAAGACAAAACGCCCAATGACTACAAAGCTATGTTGACTAAGGCTTTTGAGGCAAGGGAACCTAATTTTGAATTTAAAAATAAATTAGACTACCAACAGTATTTGACGCTTTCAAAATTTCCTTTATTCAAATTAGGTAGGTATAAAAGTGGTTTTATTGCCATTGAGAAAAACACTCGATTAAATCCATATGCAAATCTTGGTTATCGTACAATAGGACTTGCAAGAGATGAAAATAAAGTTGGCTTGGAGAAATCTTATGATACTGTTTTAGCTGGACAAAACGGACGTCAATTAGTAAGGGCAATTGCTGGTGGAGTTACTGTTCCGGTGCAAGATGGTGAGTTTTTAATTGCACCACAAACTGGAAAAGATATTGTGAGTAATATTAATGTATTTATTCAACAGGTTACGGAAAAAGCCTTGAATAGCATGATGGTTTCTAACGCAGCTGAAACAGGCGTAGCTATGGTTATGGAAGTTAAGACTGGCAAAATTGTTGCAATGGCTAATTTAGGAAAAGTAAGGGAAGGAGTTTATTCGGAAAATTTAAATTACGCAACAAGGGTTACTGAGCCGGGTTCAACATTTAAGTTAGTTACTTTGTTGAATGCTTTAGAGTATGGAGTTAAGCTACAAGATAAAATAAATATTGAAGGTGGATTGTGGAGTTATGGTGGGAAGATGGTAAAAGATGCAGAAACAAGTGGCACATATGAAACTACCGTATTACATGCTTTCGAAGAAAGTTCAAATGTAGGAATGGCAAAATTAATTGTAGAAAATTTTGTACCTAATCCTCAAATTTATTACAAACAACTTTCAAAGTTAAGAATAGACTCCACTTCTGGAATTGATTTAATGGGAGAAGGAAGACCACAAATTACAAAACCAGGTAATAAACTTTGGGCAACAACTACATTACCTTGGATGGGATTTGGTTATAATATAGCAATATCGCCAATTCAAACATTGACCCTATATAATTGTATTGCAAATAATGGCGTAATGATGCGTCCTTATTTAGTAAATGCAATTAAAGATCAAGGGAAACTAATAAAATCTATTGAGCCTAAAGCATATCCTTGGGCGATTGCTTCCCCCAATACAATTAAAAGTTTACGTATTGCATTGGAAGGTGTTTGCATTAATGGTACAGCAAAAAAATTATTTGCCAATAGTTTATATAAAGTTGCGGGTAAAACAGGAACTGCATTAGTTTCAGAAGGGGCAAGTGGGTATAAAAATAATAGGTTTCAATCTTCATTTGTTGGATATTTTCCAGCAGAAAATCCTCAATACACTATTGCAGTTATTATTATTAATCGTCCTAATAATCCAAACCACTACGGCGCTTCAGTTGCTGGTCCAGTTTGGAAAGAAATCGCAGATAGATTATACTCAACATACATTCATAATAAATTAGAAGTAGCTCCATCATTTAAATTAAAAGATAGTCAGTTATTTAATTACGCTTTATCTAAAAGCAATTTTAATAACATCACTAAACACATTCAAATTTCATATCAAGATTCATCCTTAAATAATGATTGGTTGCAGGTGCATGGAGTTGGATTGCAAATGAAAAGCTCAGGACAAAGTATGGATGACAAGGCCATGCCAAATATTATTGGTATGAAACTTCAAGATGCCATTTGGCTTTGTGAAAAAATGGGTTTGATGGTTAAATGTTATGGAAAGGGGAAAGTAATTTCTCAAAGCTTAATGCAAGGGCATGCTATCATTAAAGGTCAACAAATTCAAATCCAATTAAACTAATGAAAGACTTACAATCTATATTATTTGGAGTTTCATTAAGAGAAGTTTTTGGATCTACTCAATTACAAATTGTTGATATACAAATTGATTCTAGAAAAGTAATCAAGGGTAGTGTATTTGTTGCTATTAAGGGAGTTCAGACGGATGGTCATCAATTTATAAATACAGCTATTGAAAAAGGGGCATCCGTTATTGTATGTGAGCAATTGCCAATATCAATTGTTAATGGCATTACTTATTTAGTGGTGGCAAATGCGCAAGAAGCAGTTGCGATAATGGCACATCAATTTTATAATGAGCCTTCGACTAAACTTAAATTAATAGGGGTAACTGGTACAAATGGAAAAACAACGGTGGCAACTTTATTGTTTAAGTTGTTTATAAATTTAGGATATCAGTGTGGTTTAATTAGTACAGTCCAAAATCAAATTGGCGATGCCATAATACCGTCAACCCATACAACACCAGATCCAATCCAGTTAAATGATTTGTTAAATAAAATGGTAATATCAGGTTGCACCCATGTATTTATGGAATGCAGCAGCCATGCAATTCACCAACACCGTATTACTGGATTACAATTTGTAGGCGGAGCATTCACTAATATTACACATGATCATTTAGATTATCATAAAACATTTGAGGAGTATTTTAAAGTTAAAAAAACATTTTTTGATCATTTATCTTCTAATGCATTTGCATTATCAAATTTAGATGATAAGAATGGTGCAAATATGTTATTGGATACTAAGGCCAAAAAAATAACCTATGCATTACATGCTCCTGCGAATTATAAAGGCAAAATTTTAGAAAATCAATTGACAGGCTTGGTCATGTTGGTAAATGATAAAGAAGTGCATTGCCGATTGATTGGCACATTTAATGCGTATAATTTTTTAGCAGTTTATGGCGTAGCTATTCAATTAGGTGAAAATGCTGAAAAGGTATTAATTGAATTGAGTGCATTGACTGGTGCTGAAGGAAGGTTTGACTATATTATTAGTGAAACTAATATTATTGGAATAGTTGATTATGCTCATACGCCTGACGCACTTGAAAATGTTTTAACAACCATTGATAAACTAAGAAAAGGAGATGGAAATGTGATAACAGTAGTTGGATGTGGTGGTGATCGTGATAAAACAAAGCGTCCAATAATGGCTCAGGTTGCTTGTGATTTAAGTTCAAAAGTTATTCTAACAAGTGATAATCCACGTTCCGAAGATCCTAATTCAATTTTAGCTGACATGGAAGAAGGATTGACAAGTGCGGCAAAAAGAAAATATATAAAAATTGTAGATAGGCATGAAGCTATCAAAGCTGCTATCAGTTTTGCAAATTCCGGAGATATTATTTTGATTGCCGGAAAAGGACACGAAAAATATCAAGATGTAAAAGGAGTGAAGTCGCATTTTGATGACAAGGAACAATTAACAATATTATTCAAAGAGTTAGAAAAATAACAAACATGCTATACCAATTATTTTCATTTTTAGATAAACACTTTAGTATTCCTGGATTAGGTGTATTTCAGTTTTTAACGTCTAGAATTGCAATGGCAATATTATTGTCTCTATTTATTGCAACCGTATTTGGTAAGCGTATGATTTTGTTTTTACAGAAAAAGCAAATTGGAGAAACCGTTAGAGAATTGGGTTTAGCTGGAGAGCAACAAAAAAAGGGCACTCCCACTATGGGTGGAATTATTATTTTATTAAGTGTTTTAGTTCCAACATTACTATTTGCCAATTTAGATAAGGTGTATATCCGATTAATGATTTTATGTACAGTATGGTTGGGGATAATTGGTTTTTTAGATGACTACTTTAAAATTAGAGCAAGAAAAGAGGCTCAAAATAAAGGGGAGGCCTATAAAAAACAAAACAGCGATGGTTTAGCAGGTATTTCTAAAATTATTGGTCAAGTGGGATTAGGAATCATCATTGGCGTTACTTTATATTTTAGTAATGCAGTTACTGTTGAAAGAGAAATTATTTCCAATACAGCCATTGGTGCAAGTTTACAAAAAGGAGAACGTATTGCTAAAGGAGCTGATGTAGTAATTAGAAATATAAATGGTGTTGAGAGAAAATTTGTAAAAGTGAAAACACCCATTACAACTATCCCTTTTGTAAAAAACCATGAGTTCAACTATGTCAAATTAGTTAGTTGGATGGGTCCAGGTGCTGAAAAATATACTTGGGTTGTATATATACTTGTAGTCACATTTATAATTACAGCTGTTTCAAATGGTGCGAATATTACGGATGGCTTAGATGGCTTAGCAGCAGGGGTGAGTGCAATTATTGGCGCTGCGTTAGGCATATATGTTTATGTAAGTGGTAACTATGTATTTGCTGATTATTTAAATGTAATGTACATACCTAATTTAGGTGAGTTGTCCATTTTTGTTGGTGCATTTGTAGGAGGATGTATTGGGTTTTTATGGTACAATGCTTATCCAGCTCAAGTTTTTATGGGTGATACAGGAAGTCTTGCGCTAGGAGGTATCATTGCATCCTTAGCCATTATTGTAAGAAAAGAATTAATGATTCCGATTTTCTGTGGCGTATTCTTGGTTGAAAATGTTAGTGTGATTTTACAAGTAAGTTATTTCAAATACACTAAGAAAAAATATGGGGAAGGACGTCGCATATTTTTAATGAGTCCTTTGCATCACCATTATCAAAAAAAGGGATTTCATGAAAGTAAAATTGCAGTCCGTTTCTGGATCATTACTATACTGCTTGTAGTTGCTTCTATCTTAACCCTTAAAACGCGATAACCTTGGCAAAGAAATTAGTCATATTAGGTGCAGGTGAAAGCGGAATTGGAACTGCTTTATTAGCTCAACAAAAAGGCTATGAAGTATTTGTATCGGATGCAAGCAGTATAAAACCAAACTATCAAAAAGAATTGGAGGCTAATAATATTGAATTTGAATCTGGTTCACATGACACTGAGCGAATTCTTATGGCAGATGAAGTTATGAAAAGTCCAGGCATACCTGATAAAAATGAATTAGTGAAAGCGATCAGAGCAAAAGGAATACCGGTTGTGAGTGAAATTGAATTTGGATATAGGTATAAGGGTAATTCAAAAATTGCTGCTATCACAGGTAGTAATGGTAAAACAACTACTACATCCTTATTATTTTATATCTGTCAAGTTGCTGAGAAAGACGCTGCCATGGTTGGGAATATTGGATTTTCATTTGCAAGACAAATTGCACAGGACCCTAAATCATTATACATCATTGAAGTAAGCTCATTTCAATTAGATGACATTAAATTTTTCAAACCAGATATTGCCATTCTATTAAATATTACTGAAGATCATTTAGATAGATATAATTACGAATTTGAAAGATACGTAAAGAGCAAATTTAGAATTATCGAGAACCAAACTGAATCAGATTGTTTCATTTATTGTATTGATGATGAAATTATCGTAAAACACCTAGCACTACTAACCTATAATACTAACCCACTACCATTTTCTATGAAACAAGAAGTAAAAAAAGGAGGCTACATCAAAAACGATCAAATGATGTTAAGAATCCAAGAAGAAAGAGTATCCATGAGCATTTATGATTTTGCTTTAAAGGGAAAACATAATGCTTATAATACGATGGCAGCTAGCATTGCTGCTTCTACTTTAGGCATTAGGAAAGAAAAAATTCGCGAAGCGGTAAGCAATTTTCACAATCTAGAACACAGAATGGAATTTGTTGCTACAGTTCGTGGAGTTGACTTTATTAATGACAGTAAGGCAACCAATGTGAATAGCACTTGGTATGCGCTTGAAAGTATGCAAAAGCCAACTGTATTGATCATTGGCGGTGTTGATAAAGGGAATGACTATTCCTTAATTGCTGAATTAGTTAAAGAAAAGGTAAAAGCAATTATATGCATGGGAACTGATAATAAAAAAATCATTGAATTTTTTAAAGACGCTGTACCTGTTATTGTTGAAGCGGATTCGGCTAAAAAAGCTGTAACCGAGTCATTTAAGTTAGCTGGAAAAGGTGATGTGGTCTTATTGAGTCCTGCTTGTGCAAGTTTTGATTTATTTAAAAATTATGAGGACAGAGGACGTCAATTTAAGGATTCAGTAAAAGAATTATAATCATGTTTAACAAGGAAAGCGAAAAGATTTTTTCTCAGATGCCATCCATTAGTGGCGTTAAAGAGCACTTGGATCAACGAACCAGGGGGGATAAATACATTTGGGGTTTGGTAGTCGTATTGTCACTTGTTTCAATATTGGTTGTTTACAGTGCAACTGGGTCTTTAGCTTACAAATCCTTAGGAGGCAATACCACTAAATTACTTATAAGACAGATAGAATTTACCGTTATTGGTTTAGTTGCCATTTTTGCTTTGCATAGAATTAATTATACCATGTTTTCAAGAATAGCATCCATACTTTATGCTATATCAATCCCATTATTAATTTACACTTTAATGTATGGTGCAAAAATTAATGAAGGAAGTAGATGGATAAAATTGCCCATAATTCATTTGACAGTTCAAACAAGTGATTTTGCAAAGCTGGCACTTTTTATGTTTATTTCTAGAATGATGAGTAAAAAACAAGACGTCATCAAGGATTTCAAAAAAGGGTTCTTACCCATCATCATACCCGTTTTTTTGACTTGCGCATTAATTATGCCAGCCAATTTATCAAATGCATTATTAACAGGAGCCACCTCGTTATTATTAATGTTTATTGGGAGAGTAAGTTTAAAACATATTGGACTTACTATCATAGTAGCATTAATTCCTGTGATCATTATAATAAGTGTAGCAGTTGCTACACATAAATCAGAAAAGGCAAGTGTTTCAAATGAAGAAGTGCCAACGGTAGCTGAAAAAGGAAAAGTTTTTGGTCGATTTAATACATGGGTAAGTAGGGTGCAAGATTTTATATATCCAAATGAAAATGAAGTGCCTTTTCAAGTGGAACAGGCTAAAATTGCAATTGCAAATGGGGGTGTATTTTTTGGTTTAGGACCTGGGAATAGTCGCCAACGAAATTTTTTACCTCAAGCCTATAATGATTTTATTTATGCAATTATTATTGAAGAATACGGGTTAATTGGAGGAGCATTTATCGTTTTTGTATACTTACTTTTTTTATTTAGATGTATCCGAATTTTCAGAAAATGCCCTTATGCATTTGGCGCTTTTCTTGCATTAGGATTAAGTTTTACTTTCATCATACAAGCCATTGCAAATATGGCGGTATCTGTAAATTTAGTTCCCGTTACAGGCGTGACGTTGCCCTTAATTAGTATGGGTGGAAGTTCATTTTTCTTTACTTGTTGTTCTATTGGATTGATTTTAAGTGTTGCAAGAAATGTGGAACAATTAGAAGGGAAAGCACCTGAAGAAACTGAAATTGAAATACCTGAGTCTGAAACAGTATCTGATAACCCTTCAATTGCAACTAATGCCTAAACAAATACGCATCATCATTGCTGGAGGAGGAACAGGAGGTCACATTTTTCCAGCGATTGCAGTTGCACAAGCCATTCAACGGTTACAACCTGATGCTGCTATTTTATTTGTAGGTGCAAAAGGGAAAATGGAAATGCAAAAAATTCCTCAAGCTGGTTTTAAAATTAAGGGGCTAACGATTGCTGGATTTAATCGAACAAACATGTTCAAAAATTTAACATTGCCATTTAAATTAATTAAAAGTTTTTTTCAGGTTAGAAATATATTTAACAATTTCAAACCGAATGCTGTTTTTGGGGTTGGAGGTTATTCGAGTTTCCCTGTTTTAAAATTTGCACAAACTAAAAATATTCCAACTTTTATTCATGAAGCAAATGCATTTGCAGGAAAATCTAATCAATGGTTAGGCAATAATGCAACAATGATATTCACGGGAACAAATGGGATGGAGAAGTTTTTTCCAGCGCAAAAAATAAAAGTAACAGGGAATCCTGTGAGACAAAATATAGTTAATGCAACTACATCAAAAGAAGCATCCTTATTAAAGTTTGGCCTACTGCCTGGTAGACAAACTATTTTAATTATTGGAGGAAGTTTAGGAGCTGCTTCTATTAATAAAGCAATTATGAATAACCTTAAACAGTTTGCAGGCAATACAATGCAGTTAATTTGGCAAACAGGAACTCCTAATGCTAATGTATATGTGAAAGCAGCTGGTGAATATTCCAATGTTTATGTAAATACTTTTATTGACGATATGAGTGCGGCTTACACAGCAGCTGATATTGTTGTGAGTAGATCAGGTGCAATGGCTGTTGCAGAAATTTGCATTACAGGTAAAGCATGTGTATTTGTTCCTTACCCTTATGCTGCAGAAGATCATCAAACATATAACGCTATGCAGTTGGTAAATGAAGAAGCGGCATATTTGGTAAAAGATGAGGATGCAAACGTTAAATTAATTCCCACCCTAATGTCATTGGTTAATGATACTTCATTGGTATTGAATATGCAATCAAAAATTTCAAAATTCGCAGGTATTGATGCCGACAAATTGATAGCTGAGGAAATTATACATACAATTGAAAATATAAACGCTTAATAAATTAAAATTCCAATTCATAACACCATATTCATGAATCCGTTAACAAACATAAAAAACATTTATTTCATTGGCATAGGCGGAATAGGCATGAGTGCGCTAGCAAGATATTTTAATACACAAGGTGTTTTTGTGTCAGGTTATGATAAAACGCCTACTTCTTTAACTGATGATTTGCAAAAAGAAGGTATTCAAATCCATTTCGAAGACGACATTAATAAAATTGACAAGTCGGCAACGGTTGTAGTATATACCCCTGCTAT
>CANETM010000018.1 GCA_947441205.1 Bacteroidota bacterium
AAAATGGAAATTTAATTGATTATGGTTATGGATGGCATGTAGAAGATTTTTTAAATATTACACATCCATTTCATGATGGTAGTTCAATTGGTTTTAGAAATTCAGTGGGCTTATTCCCTGATCAAAAATTAATGGTGATTATATTGACCAACAGAAACGAGCATGATCCTATTGAGGAAGTTCATAAAATAGCTTCTCTTTATCTTGAACAATAATGAATTGATTAAATTTGCAAATAAGAAATAGATTAATTATGTATATAAGTTTCAAACAATACAAGCATTTGTTTTTCCTTGGATTTGTTTTTTTAATGGCTTGTGGAGAAAAACAAGAAACTATTCATGCGCGTATCGAAACAATTACTTCCTCAGTATATGCTTCTGGTACTGTAAAAAGTTTAGGTCAATATGAAGTGTTTTCTAAAGTTAATGGGATTGTTGAAAAAATTATGGTTAACGAAGGAGCAGAAGTTAAAAAAGGTCAAGCGATTATCGCACTATCCAATAAAGCGCAAGCATTAAATTTTGAAAATGCAAAATTATTAGCTAGCTATTCATCGGCCGAAAGCAACCAAGAAAAATTGAATCAGGCACAAAACGAATTAGAAGTTGCTAAATTAAAAATGGAAAACGACGCTTCCTTACTAGATCGTCAAAAAAAGTTATGGGAAAATCAAATTGGAACTAAAAATGATTTAGATCAAAGGGAATTAGCTTATAAAAATAGCAGTACTCAATATAATGGAAGTAAATTAAAATTAAACGATCTTAAAAAACAAATAGAATTTCAATCAAAGCAAACCAATAAAACGGCAGCCATATCCTCAACTACACTTAATGACTTTATAATAAGTTCTGAAATAAATGGAAAAGTATTTAGTATTAATAAAGAAGTAGGCGAAATGGTGACTACTCAAATGCCAGTAGCTATCATTGGAGATGCAAAAAGTTTTTATGTAGAATTACAAGTAGACGAATATGATATTGCAAAACTAAAGAAAGGACAAAAAGCAATGATATCAATGGATAGTTACAAAGGGAAAGCATTCGAAGCTATCATTGATAAAATTTATCCTATCATGAATGCCAAGTCAAAATCATTTAAGGTTGACGCTATATTAACAACACGACCTGAAAATTTATTCCCTAATTTAAGTGCGCAAGCCAATATTATTATTGAGATTAAAGAAAAAGCAATGACCATTCCTCGTGCTTATTTAATTGACAACGAATATGTTTATTTAGCTAATAAAGAAAAGAGAAAGGTGAAAGTGGGATTAATCGATTATGAAAAAGTGGAAATACTTTCAGGAATTAACAATAGCGATGAGTTGGTAAAATCGATTCAATGAGAAAGCGTTTACTTATAGAAATTGCTAAATCACTTTTGCTGGCTCGATGGAGGCAAACCTTGATTGCTGCCATTGGTGTAACCTTTAGCATTACCATGTTTATTACTTTACTTAGTTTTATGTCAGGCCTTAACGACTTATTAGATGGCCTAATACTTAATAGAACGCCACATGTAAGAATTTATAACGACATCAAACCTAATGCTGACCAACCTATTAATAAAAGTTCACAGTTTGCCAAATCACATAATTTTATTGGGTCTATAAAATCGGATGCCAATAGACAAGCCATTTATAATAGTGAAGCGATTATAAAATCTATTTTAAATGACCCACGTGTTTTAGGTCTTTCACAAAAATTAACAGCACAGGTTTTTTTTAACGATGGCAGCATTGATATCACGGGTAGTATTTTTGGCATCAATCCAAAAGCCGAATCCGAACTTTACCATTTTGATGAATATATCACTACAGGAAACGCTGCCGATTTAACCAAAGTAAATAATAGTATCATTTTAGGCCAAGGGCTAGCGGACAAGCTTTTAGTGCAAATTGGCGATGCAGTTCAAATCACGACTTCAAAGGGTGACCTATTTCAGTTGAAAGTAGTGGGTACTTTTCAGTCTGGCATTAAGGACTTTGACAATGTTCAAAGTTATGCTTCCATTAATACGGTTCAAAAAATACTATCGGTACCCAATGATTATATAACAAGCATTCAAGTTAAACTAAAGGATATTACACAAGCACCAGTAGTTGCAAAACAATATCAGCAATTATATCAAACAGATGCCGAAGATATTCAAACCGCTAATTCACAATTTGAAACAGGAAGCTCCATTCGAACTTTAATATCTTATTCGGTAGGTATTACTTTATTAATTGTGGCAGGCTTTGGTATTTATAATATTTTGAACATGATGATTTTTGAAAAAATGGATTCTATTGCCATTTTAAAAGCAACTGGTTTTTCGGGTAAGGATGTAAAAAGTATCTTTATATATATTGCTATTTCAATTGGTATTTTTGGTGGACTCATGGGACTTTTATTTGGATTTGGTTTATCAGCACTCATTGATCAAATCCCGTTTAATACTGCATCCCTTCCCACTATTAAAACTTATCCAATTAATTACAATCCTAGATTTTATTTGATTGGAATTGTATTTTCATTTATCACCACTTACTTTGCTGGTTGGTTCCCTGCTAGAAAGGCAAGTAAAATTGACCCTGTGGTTATTATCAGAGGAAAATAATATGGAAAAGATATTAGAAGCAAAAAATATAAATAAGTTCTTTCACGATCCTATACGCATTCAGGTCCTTGAAAACTTGAGCTTTAGTATCAATAAAGGAGAGTTTGTTTCACTTACGGGTAAATCAGGTTGTGGAAAATCAACCTTGCTTTACGTATTATCAACCATGGATACTGATTATGATGGTACCTTATTAATTGATGGTGTGGAGATGCCTAAAAAAGATGAGGGCTTTTTAGCTAAAATAAGAAATGAAAAAATTGGGTTTGTTTTTCAGTTTCATTATTTATTAAACGAGTTTAATGTGCTAGAAAATGTTATGCTGCCGGGATTAAAGTTGGCAAAGTATAGTAGAGCCGAAGTAGAGCATCGTGCCATGGAGAAATTAAAAATTTTAGGCATTGATCATTTAGCGTTGAAAAAATCAAATCATGTGTCGGGTGGTGAAAAGCAAAGAGTAGCCATTGCTCGTGCTTTAATCAATGATCCGCATATTATTATGGGGGATGAACCTACAGGTAACCTAGATAAAAAAAATAGTGATTTGGTATTTGATATATTCAATCAATTAGCCAATGAGTTTAATCAAACTTTATTGATTGTTACCCACGACCCAAGTTTTGCCGAGCGTACACATCGCATTATTAAAATGGAAGATGGAAAAATAATTTCCTAAAATTTTATGTTTTCATAACTTGTATTTTTATTTTATGCTTATATTTAAGTACAAATACAATTGCTATGAATAACGAACAACAACAAGGTATGGTACCCACAATGGCGCCTACTATGGTGCCTACCATGGCCACGCCAAATAGTGCTGCACACAAGGACATTCCCGGAAATCCGTCTACTGCAAAAAGTAGTGCCTCAAAATTAAACGACCGTTCTAATGGTAAACCACTTCGCGTATTAAGTGAGGAGGATTGGCAATTTTGGATTCACAATGGATACATTGTCATTAAAAATGCAGTGTCGCGTGAACAAGCATTAGCAACAGCTAATTTTTTATGGGAGTTTGAAGAGAAAGATCCAAATAATAAAGAAACATGGTACACTGCGCCTAGAGCTGAAATGAAAATGAAAGAATTAGCAGGTACGGGTATGGTGGAATGTTATAATAATCAACACCAATGGAACAATAGACAAATGCAAAAAGTATATGATGCCTTTGTAGATATTTGGGGAACCGAAAAATTATGGGTAACCATTGATCGTGCTAATTTAAATTTTCCAATTCGTCCCGGACACGAATACAAAGCATTTATTCATTGGGATTACGATCCGGAAACAAAACCCGTAAACGTACAAGGCGTTTTAGCGTTAGCTGATCAAACTGACGAAAACATGGGCGGCTTCCAATGTATTCCTGAATTATATCGAACTTATGATACTTGGAAATTAACACAACCGGAGGATCGCGATCGTTATAAACCAGACACTAGCAGCTTTACACCTACTAAAGTAAAATTAGAAGCAGGCGATTTATTGATTTTTAATAGTTTGGAACCACATGGAATTAGAGCTAACAATAGTGAAGACAAAGTTCGTATTGCGCAATATATTTCAATGATGCCAGCCGAAGAGGATAATGAAGCATTAAAAGAGTGGCGTGTTAATTCCTGGAGAGATCGTATCGCACCAGAGGGATATGCATTCCCTGGAGATCCAAGAAATTGGGAGCAAACAAAATATGAAACTGCGGTATTAAACGATTTAGGCAAAAAATTATTAGGTCTTGAAAAATGGTAATTGAACAATGCCAAAATATTTATACATTTTATAAATAAATTTCATCGAAACAAATAATTCAAATAACACTTATACTACTAAGCTCAACAATGGTATCACTATGCCTATGTTGGGCTTAGGTGTTTATGACATGTACCAACAACAGGCAGAGCAAGCTGTTGAAACGGCACTTGAAATTGGTTATCGTTTAATTGACACCGCAAGTATGTATGAAAATGAAAAAGAAATTGGTAATGCTATAAAAAATAGTGCCGTTAAAAGATCCGATATATTTTTAACCACTAAATTAAATAATTGCGATCATGGATTTGAACAAGCATTAAAAGCTTTTGACAAAAGTTTGGAATTGCTTGGTACTGACTATGTAGATTTATATTTAATTCATTGGCCAATTAAAGAAGGTCGCGAAGCTTCATGGAAAGCAGTTGAAAAAATTTATGCAGAAGGACGTGCTAAGGCCATTGGAGTTGCTAATTATACACTGCCTTTTTTAAAGGAATTAAGTAATTATAGCAATGTAGTTCCTGCGTTGAATCAAATTGAATTTACACCTTGGTTATTTGACAATACTACCTATTCCTATTGTAAACAAAACGGTATTCAATTGCAATCCTATTCACCTATTACACGTGGTATTAAATTTTCTGATAAAAGACTGATAACACTTTGTGAAAAATATCAAAAAACGCCAGCACAAATAATTTTAAATTGGAATTTACAATTAGGGGTGTCTACTATTCCTAAATCATCACAGAAACAACGATTACAAGAAAATTTTGACGCAGCCAATTTCAAATTAGCTGCACAAGATGTTGAATTTATGAATACATTTAATGAAGGATTTCGCATTTGTGATGATCCAATGATATTTTTATAATTTCAATTGTCTAAAAATTTTACAATCAATTAAAGCCAGATCATTTAAAATATTTTAATCAAACATTTCTATAAACATTACTTTAATAAATCACATCATGAAAAAATTTCTTTTATTTCTTGCTTTTACAATAAGCTTATCAGCGATTCAAGCGCAAAACCGAGTAGGTGAATTAAAACACATTGTTTTATTTACTTTTAAAGCAAGTTCAACTCCTAAAGAAGTAGAAAATGTTGCAAAAACATTTGCAGCTTTATATGGAAAAGTACCACAGGTTAAAAAAATGGAATGGGGTATTAATATGAGCCCTGAGCATTTAGACCAAGGCTTTACGCATTGCTTTACACTTACTTTTAGTTCAGAAAAGGATTTGGCAGACTATCAACAAAATCCTGATCATAAAGCGTTTCAGACAGTTTTAAAACCACATATGGACAAAGTATTTGTGGTGGACTATTTTGTAGAGCCTAATAAATAGCGCATCTGCGAGTTACCATAAAAAAAGAGCCTCACAAACGTGGGGCTCTTTTTTTTTCATTACCATCCTATGCCATAATCTTCGCCGTGATGGGCGCTTCCACCCCACATGCTACCGTGTTTCCAGTCAAAGAGTATTGCGTTTATGGGTCCATTAGTTCTATCATCAAAGCTTAAAGTATAACCCATGCCGCGTAAATCCTTTCGCACCCAATCTGGTACATTATTGTTTAATAACAAATTACCTGCTCTTGGTTTTCTATCTTCAATTTTAGAGCCACCTAATGATAACCACAATTGATTAGTGTTAATATTAGCAGCTTCAGTCGCTTCTTGCACCGTCATGCCAAACTCTACAACATTTAAAAAGAATTGTAATAAATTTTGATCCTGTGTGTCACCACCCTGAACACCAAATGCCATATAAGGTTTTCCGTCTTTCATTGCAATACTTGGTGTTAAAGTAACACGAGGTCTTTTCCCAGGTGCAACTACATTAAATGGATTTATAGAAGAGTCTAAAACAAAACTTTGCATACGCTGACTCATTCCCACACCTGTATTTCCTGCAATCACTGCTGGCAACCATCCACCACTTGGGGTAATAGATACCACCCAACCTTCTTTGTCAGCCGCTTCTACCGTTGTAGTACCTTTCCATAAACGATCCATATAGGCAGCATCGGTAGGTAATATTGTTTCATTATATGAAACTGCATCATGCGCTGGTAAGAAACTATTTTTTGATTTACTTGAATCTGATGATGGCTTATATCCTCTAGCTTTTATTAAATCCATATAAGGATTTTGTTTTCCTTCAAAAGGATAAGGATCCCCTGGACCTGCCGTTGGATTATTGCTGATAAAATTAATTTCACTTGCTCTTTGTTTTGCGTACTCCTTACTCAACAAGCCTTTCATAGGTTGGTTCACAGCAAAGCGAGGATCTCCATAATAAAAATCACGATCAGCAAAACTTAAATTCATTGCTTGATATAGGGTATGAATATATCTTGATGAATTATAGCCCATGCTTTTTAAATCAAAGTTTTCTAAAATATTTAATGCTTGTAACAATACTGGTCCCTGTGTCCATTGTTGTAGTTTATATACATCAATGCCCTTATAATTAGTATGTGTAGTAGCTTCTTCAACCGGCTTCCAATTGGCTAAATCGGCTTTAGTAATTAATCCGCCTTGTTCTTGTGCCCCTCTTACAAATTCATCAGCAATATCCCCCGTATAAAAACGATCGTATGCTGCTTGAATCGCTTCTTTTCTTGACTTTCCTTTTTTTAGGGCTGCTTGTTCGGCATCTACCATTTTTTGAAGTGTGTTTAATAAATCCTGCTGAACAAAAATTTCACCTGCCTCAGGTGCTTCTCTTTTTTGTCCCAAATGTGGCAACAACACTTTTTTGCTATACGGCCATTCTTTAATTCTTCCCTTTCCTCTTTCAATACTATTTGCAGTTTGTGCATCAATGGGATAGCCAGCAGCTAGTTCCATGGCAGGTGCTAATACTTCCTTTAGACTCATTGATCCATAAGCAGACAGCATATAACAAATACCTCCTGGCGTACCAGGTGTGGTTGCTGCCAAAGGACCAAATTCAGGAGGAAAATTATAGCCTTTTGATTTAAAAAAAGAAGGGGTTGCGCCAGTAGGTGCCACACCCATCGCATTGATAGCAATTACTTGTTTGGTATTAGGGTTATATATTAATGCTTGTGTTTCTCCGCCCCAGCTAAGTACATCCCACATGGTGCAAGTAGCTGCTAACATAGCACAAGCAGCATCAACAGCATTTCCACCACGATCAAATATTTTAGCCCCAGCGGTTGCAGCTAATGGTTTTCCTGTAATGGCCATCCAGTTTTTACCATGCAGGGGTGGTTTTTGAGTTTGTTGTGCTTCCACTGAATTTGACATTGTCAGCATCAGTAATACATAAAGTATTTTTTCAAAAAATAGTTTCGCTTTTTTCATATCATTGAATTGTTCTCCGAAAATAATGTTTTAATAGCATTATATTTATACCATTATTCAAGAATAAATTTAAAATTATTTAACTTGAACCAGGGAGTTTAATACGAGCATTCAATCAGTTTAATAATTGCTACAAATAATATGATGGGAAAATTTCTAAAACTAAGCAGCTATTTTCTTTTAACCTTAATCGGGTTAACCCTTATGACAGTAATGGTGGTTGGGCAAAAAGACATTCCCAGAAATGAGCTAAAGCTAAAATACACCAATGAAGCTTCAAAGTTTATGCCCATTATGGGCATGAATGTGCATTATAGAGACCAGGGCAATCCGCAAGACAGCATACCACTTGTTTTAATTCACGGAACCTCCTCTTCCTTACATACATGGGAAAAAGTTACTTATATTTTAAATGATTCGAGTTACGGAAATAAAAGAGTAATCACATTAGATATGCCCGCTTTTGGATTAACCGGACCTAATCCAGAAAATAAATACTCCTATGAAAATTTTACCGCAGTCATTGATTCCCTATTAATTAAATTAAATGTGACTACCTGTATGATTGGCGGTAACTCACTGGGAGGAGGTATTGCCTGGCATTACACGGTTGCACATCCAAATAAAGTAGCAAAGCTAATTTTGATTGATGCTACCGGTTATCCGAAAAAAAATGAAAAAGGTTCACTTGGTTTTATCATAGCTCAAATCCCAGTCATCAATAATTTATTACTTTATATTACGCCTAAATCACTTGTCCAAAAAAGTTTGGAAGATGTATACTATAATAAAAGTTTATTGGAGCAAAGTACGGTTACCAGATACCATGAATTTTTATTATGCGAGGGAAACCGAATGGCAACTCTTTCCTTATTTAAAAATAAAATAGCCCAAAACCCTGAGCTCATTAAAAAAATACAAACACCAACCTTGATTTTGTGGGGTAGAGAAGACGGGTTGATTAGTGTTGATAATGTGCAACTTTTTAATCAAGATATAAAAAATAGTAAAGTAGTCATATTAGATAAAGTAGGACATGTTCCTAATGAAGAAGCTCCGCAAGAAGTAGCAGATGCTATTTATAATTTTATTAAATAAATCCTTAAAATATAAAACCTATGAAAAATGTTATTGCAATTGTACTTGTAATAGTACTTACTTCCTGTGGTTCCAATCAGTATGATACCATTATAAAAAACGGACTGGTATATGATGGTAATGGAGGCGAACCTTATAAAGCCGATATCGCTATTAAGGGCGATACCATTGCATTTATTGGAGATTTGTCAAATGCAACTGCTACGAATGTGGTGGATGCAAAAGGTATGGCAGTTAGCCCCGGATTTATAAATATGTTAAGTTGGGCACCTATGTCATTGATGATTGACGGAAATTCACAAGGGGATATACGTCAAGGTGTAACCCTAGAGGTTTTTGGAGAAGGTGGTAGTATGGGTCCTTTAAATGCCAAGATGAAACAACAAATGATAGACGACCAAACAGGTAAATTAAAATTACCTGTAGAGTGGAACACACTTGGTGAGTATATGCATTATATGGAGAAAAAAGGAATCAGTTGCAATATTGCATCTTTTGTGGGGGCAACAACCATTAGAGAAAATGTTATTGGTGAAGATAACCGAGCACCATCTGAAAAAGAATTACTACAAATGCAAGCATTGGTAAAACAAGCAATGGAAGAAGGTGCTTTGGGTGTGGGCAGTTCTTTGATTTATCCGCCAGCATTTTTTGCAAAAACAGAAGAATTAATTGCATTGTGTAAAGCAGCTGCACCTTATGGGGGCGGTTATATTTCTCATATGCGAAGCGAAGGAAATAATTTTATTGAAGCAGTGAATGAATTAATCACCATTGCTAAAGAAGCTAAAGTTCATGGTGAAATTTATCACTTGAAAGCGGGCGGAAAAAACAATTGGCCTAAAATGGATTCTGTCATAAAATTAGTGGAGGCAGCTAGAGCAGGTGGTATTGATATTGCAGCGAATATGTATACTTATACAGCAGGTGCCACAGGTATGACTGCTGCCATGCCTCCTTCCTTACAAGATGGTGGTTTTGGAAAATTGTGGACACGATTACAAGATCCAAAAATCAGAAAGGAAATGATTAAAGCCATGAAGACAAACGCGAAAGATTGGGAAAATTTATATTATGGAACCGGCGGTCCTGATAAGGTTTTATTACTTGGTTTTAGAAGAGACTCTTTATTTAAATATGCAGGAAAATCACTTGCAGAAGTTGCTAAAATTAGAAATACCACAGCTGAAGATTGTGCAATTGATTTAATTATTCAAGATAGTAGTCGTGTTGAGGTAGCTTACTTTTTAATGAGTGAAGAAAATGTAAAAAAACAAATTGCACTTCCATGGGTAAGCTTTGGATCAGATGCTGGATCGGGGTCGAACGAAGGCATTTTTTTAGAGCAAAGCAATCACCCTCGTGCCTATGGAAACTTTGCTAGGGTATTAGGAAAATATGTAAGAGAAGAAAAAGTGATTCCATTACAATTAGCCATTCATAAATTAGCTAAAGTAGCTGCTACAAGTTTGCATTTAAGTAAGTATGGTGAATTGAAAGTGGGTAAGAATGCCGATGTATTGGTTTTTGATCCAGCTAAAGTTTCAGATCATGCTACTTATGAAAAACCAATTCAATATGCAACGGGAATGATACATGTTTTTGTAAATGGGAAGCAAGTGTTGAAAGACGGAGAACATACCAATGCTAAACCAGGTAAGTTTGTAAAAGGCGAAGGAGCAAAACTATAATTTCGCTAATGCATTTTCCAAATCCATAATTAAGTCTTCTACATTTTCAATACCCACTGAATAGCGAATTAAACTTTCTGGTATGCCTAACTGTTTACGCTGTGCTTCGGTTAACTCAACATGGCTTGTTGTTCTTGGTGGACCCGCTAAAGTACTTACTGATCCTAAACTTGCTGCTAAATGAACGAGTTGTAAGGAAGTTAATAGCTTAGCTACATTTTCATAACCACCTACTAATGCAAAACTCATGATACCACCAAAGCCACTCATTTGTGCTTTAGCAATTTCATGACCAGGGTGTGTAGGCAAACCTGGATAAAATACATCCTGCACTTTTGGATGTGCTTTTAAATAATGTGCAATTTTTAAAGCGGAAGCATTTTGTCTTTCAATTCTCAATTCCAGTGTTTTCATACCTCTTGCAATCATATAAGCAGGATCGGCTTGTAAACTTGCACCATTAATTTCTCGGTAGTTATATACTTTTTGGACTAATTCTTTTTTACCAGCAAGCACTCCTCCCATTGCATCGGAGTGACCACATAAAAATTTCGTAGCACTATGTAAAACCAAGTCAGCACCAAGTGCTAAAGGGTTTTGATTGATGGGTGTTGCAAAAGTATTATCTACCACCACAATCGCACCCACTTTTTTTGCAGCGGCTGCCAAGCGTTTAATATCCACTACTTTTAAAGTAGGATTCGTTGGTGTTTCTAAATACACCATATCACAACCCTTTGCAATTTCTTTTTCAAAATTTTCAAAATCAGTCGTGTCACATAAAGTAACATGGACATTATTAAGGGGTAAAAAATCTAAAAATATTTTACTCGTTCCGCCGTAATTATCTTTTTGAGACACAACTCTTTTCCCTGCTGTTAAAAAAGTATACAGCGTATTGCTAATAGCTGCCATCCCTGTTGCAAAGGAGGTAGCAGCTTCGGCGCCTTCTAGTATTCGAATTTTTTCCTCAAGTGCACCAACGGTTGGATTGGTATTACGACTGTATATAAAACCTTCCGCTTTACCTAGTGAAACCTGATGCCACTTTTCAACGTCATTGTAAGCAAATGCTACGCTATTAACAATGGGTGTGGTTACCGCTCCACTTACATTTAAATCACCCTCGCCACCCCATACTGCTTTTGTACTTTTATTAAATTTAGACAAGTCCATTTTATTACTTATTTATTTTGTTTTTGTTAATTGAATGCCATCAAAATCTAACTTATCTATTTTACCAGTCGGACTCATAAAAAACTGAGCCCCCGTTTTGCCATTCCATTTTTGATCCCACTCAATCGTAAAAGTATCGTAATTAAAATGAACTAAGTTTCCTGTACCTAATTTTATATTTGACGCTTGCAATACACCATTGTTCAACGTAATAGCAATAGTCCCATATAAAGGATCACTATAAATACCTGTATAGGCTTCTAAAGCAAGGGTTGGCTTGGTGTTAAGCACTCTTTGTGCTTCCTGATCTTGTTCCGCTTTTTTCGCCTTAGCTTTAATACCTCCATATAATTTTAAAAATTCGGTACTCCAGTCAGTATCACCACCAACTGCATACATATCCATTGCTTTAAACATTAAGGCATGTCTTGCTTCGGCATGATCTAAATTTGCAAAAACATACACCCCTGTTTTAAGTGCGGGCATTTGTCCATGAATAGCAATTTCTCCTGATAAAGAACCTGTATGAAAATTTAATTTTTGTCCTTTATAATCCTGCTGAAACCAACCTAATGCATAAGTGGTAAAGTTTGGTTTTGTTAATTGGGCTGTTGGATAAAAACCATCTTCCGTTACAAAGGTTTGAGGCTTTAATAATGTTTTCCAAGTTTCGGCACTCACAAGTCTACCCCCTTCATATTTACTACTATCAATCATACATTTAACCCAAACTGAAATATCATCAATAGTTGAATATACTGAACCTGCAGCACCCACTCTGTCTGCCGTGTCTCTAATTATTCTTTCCACTTTACCATCAATCGTATAATGTGCTTGTGAAATATTATCATCCATTATTCTACTCAATAAGGGTACCGTACGTTTCATGCCAAGTGGTTTAAATATATGCGCAGTTACATAATCAGCCCAGGTTTCACCACTTACTTTTTCAATTACTTTTCCAGCGATATGATAAAAAATATTTTGATAAATAAAACTTGACCTGAAGGAGTAGCTTGGTTGTACAAATTGCATTTTATCAATGATTTCATCACCCGTTAAAATATTCATACCCCATAAAAAATCGGTATTACCAACACCCGAATTGTGTAAGAATAAATCTCTTACACGCATTTGAGTAGTTACATAAGGTTCATATAATCTAAATTCGGGTAAATACTTAATTACAGGATCGTCCCAATTAATCTTTCCCTCATCCACTAATATACCCATAGCCGCTGCTGTCATAGCTTTAGTTGTGGAAGCACAAGCAAAGTAGGTATCATTATTTACGGGTACGTTTGTTTGAACAGACTTTACTCCATAGGTTTTTTTGAAAACCACTTGATTATTTTTTACCACTACAATAGCAAGTCCTGGGATATTCCAGTCCTTCACTGCTTTTTGAGCATACGCATCAAATTCAGTGTTAATGTCTTGGTTGTTTTTTTGTTTAGTTGTTTGGACAATAAGGCAATTGCTCAATAATAATAAACTAATAAAAGAAAGTCGGAAAAGGTTTTTCATAATAGTAGATATATGCTTAAAATTACAAATTTCTCACTAGCATTCCATGATAATTTATCTTATATAAATAGGATTTAGTAAATTTATAGATAAAGTACATTTTATGAAAAAATATCAATTCCTTGTTTGCATATTAATTAGTCAAATAACATTCGCACAAAATGCTGATTACATTCTTAGAAATGGTAAGGTGATGGATGGGACTGGAAATCATTGGCAAAT
>CANETM010000019.1 GCA_947441205.1 Bacteroidota bacterium
CATTGATAACAGAATCTTTTTTTGCACCCGTCAAAGAATTTACTTTGTCTTGGTATAAAATGTCTTTATCGAAGGGATCAAATAATGGTGTTTCAGTTGATTTATTGATACTTGCAAAAATGGGCAATGATAGTCTAGATTCCTTTGGCAACAATTTACCCGCGTCTATATTGGTGGCTATATCAATTTGAGAAAGTCCAGTTTTAGAACGTTGATTCATATTTTGCTCAATCGTTCCAAAGCCAGCTGTTCTATTATTTGCTGAAATAGCCAATGTTCCTAAATCAGCTAAATTTAAATCCATCCTTCCAATGGCAGCCCATGCTCCACGTTCGTCCATTTCAGACAATCTTAACTCATTAATCCATACTTCGGCATTCATTTGTAATTGCTGTGAAGTATTTTCAAAAGCAATCATGATACCCCTAATTTCTCCTAAGTTAGGATTTCCCATCACCGAATATCTTTGATTCGTAGCCGTTTGCAACTGCGAGAATTTAGTGGTGAAGGAGTATCGCTGTTTGTCTCTTTCTAATTTTAAATTAATTAAATCCATTAAATTTAAATTCAATTCATTTTGCGACGGCCAAACCAAATTTGATTCACTTATCGAATATGTTTTTTGAGGTGTTGTTGTTAGGGGAATTCTTATTTCATAATAGTTATTTTGAAAATCTTGACCAATTCTAATTACAGCTGTGATAACACCATTTTCTTTTTGGGTTATATTGTTTTTATTTTCCGCATGTAAAAACATGGATAGTTTACCATATCGTCGAATGTCAATATTCATGGTTTTGAAAACACCTCGAGGAGATTTTCCTTTTTCTAAATTTTGCAATTGCACACTTAATGATTGCTCATTTTGCAATAAATTAACACCGTTATTACTCAATAATTGAACGCGCTCAATACCTGGTGGAATTAAATAATTTACAGGTGTTCTGCTTGCATTTTCCTCAATGCTTACTGCTAAAGTGTTTACTGTCGATTTATTACTTGCAGCCAATGGTGTATAGTTTCCTGAACTATCTACCTCATACATATATTGTCTCCATTGATTTCGCACCAAACCTAATTTTGCAAAACGCAAGGTAACTGAATCTTCAAATCCTGTTAAATACATTCTCAAGAATCGAATAGACTTAAAATCTCTTATACCCCCAACTGCATTTGAAAAAGACCTGATGGGGACTCTAAATAAATACCAGTTTTCTACACTTTTACTACCATCCGCTAATGTTACACTTACCGTTTTTGCATCCGTAACATATTTAGTAGTCCCTACACCCATTCCACTTTTTTGTAAAGGAATTTCATATTCAAAATAGGATTCAGTTTCATTTAAGGTGTTATCTCTATTTAAATCCTCATTGTCAGGAAGCAAAGTAGCTGCACTACTAAACTGACTATTACCTGCAATAGATGAGTTTCCTTGTGGATTGTTATGAAATTTATACCTCCCCAATAATCCAACATTCCCTGCATCATATTGTGCATCACGATACCATACATAGTTGTCAGCTGAAGGATCCTTTGTGAATTGTTGATTAATAATTGGATTGGTAATTTGACTAATTAAAGCCGCACGCTTTAAGCGCTCTTCCTCATCATTCAAACCATCAAGACCCAAGTCTTGAAACTTTCTATCTTCTTCATTATTACTAAATGCATTGGTAACTTGAATTGGATTCACAGGAACCTTACCCCATGAAGAACTATCTATTTGTGCAGGAATAGTTGGCGTTGGCATACCATTTTCATAAAACCTTCGTCCGTCCCTTAAGATATCCTCACTTACATTACCCAAGTTTAATACCAAATTACCTCTGCTTGATGGTGATTTTAAAAAAGGATCTTGAACCCAAAATTCTACATACTCAATAATACTTGTTTCAAAATCGGTTTGGTCTAATGCACGCATGATGCCACCCCATTTATCAATTGGATTTTTGTTTTTTCCTGTACCATCTAAATCTTTATAATTGTAATTATAAGGACCTCTATCCTTTGGATAATAGGACAAATCAAAAGTAGGCAATTGAACATCGGTTAAATTTGTTGTTCTGTTGGGGAACAATTCATTTGTAAATACCTGCCTTACTCTAGGATCACTTAATAAGGCTAAATCATTACTAACAGGATTATTAGGACTATTTTTATCTTGTAAAGTGGGCTCAATCGTATACCATGCTATCCTTGCTCTGTTTTTATTGTAATCTATATTATCAGATAAATTACCTTCTACGAATCTATCCATTGGGGTCGAAGCTAATGCCCATGATGTAAAAGGAAAACGCAAATCAATATCGGTTCTAGTTGCTTCAAAATCATCTAAATAAACCAAACCACTTCCCCCCTTGCCAATTTGTTGAGCATGACCCGGTTTCAAATAAGCTGCTTCTCCATTTGCCGTAATATAGGATTTAGCTTTTGTTTTATAAAAAGGTAACTTATTAATCAACCTTGTAACAATGGGGATTTCTGCTTTGTAATTAAAGTCAAAACCATACATCGCATTTTTAATGGGATCGGAACCAAAGTTAGTTTTTGTAAAAAATGGACGCTCACTTAGTCTTTGTGATGAAAATCCAAAATTGAAATTTTTGCTAGCTATATAATCTAATCTGAATGCTCTAAAACCGCGCTCCTGAAATCCAAAACCTAAGTTGTTTTCAAATGAAACACTCACTAGAATATTTGAACTTAATATTCCCGGATTAATAATTCTTACTGTTCCTGACCCATAATCAACTATATAATCAACACCTTCTTTTAATACTTGCCCGCCTGCTAAAACATTAACAGATCCTGGCGGAACATTAAATGCATTTAAACTTATTTCTGCACCTCCAGTACTTCCTTTGACTTGCCCTTCCATGACAAATCGATTCAAATTATTATAGGTTTGCGCTTCTGCTTTTATGGTTCGATATAATTGAGGATAAATATATTTATTCGCAATACTAGTGTCTAAACCTTTGAACGCTATATTTTTTAAATCCTCACCGAAAGGTTCCAATAATGGGAAAACTATTCTACCCATTTTGGATAGTACTGTATAACCTTCCACATAATCAAACATACCATCAGGCTGAGGGTCATTTTGATTGTTTAAACGATCTAATTGTAAAATTTTAATTAAGGACAGCCCATCAACGGCACTATTAGTGGCAGGTAAATATCTTTTTAAGCCAGCCCCAGGTGCTTCATACAATACATTTAACTGAAAGTCCTGTTGTTGAATGGAACCAAATAAATCTAAAGAATAAACATTCTTCATCATCAAATTCCAAATAGGCAAATCAGTTCGCTGTGTAGTTGCTTTTAAAAGTTTTAAAAACATTATTTGCTGTACACCATTTTCAGGATTCAGGGCTATATTATCAGAAAACTCCCCCACTTGAAAAACTTTTCCATTATAAGTATATTGAAAGGCGACACCCAAAACCTCATCAGGTTGTAATGGAATATTCAATGAAAGAAATCCAATTTGCGGATTAAAAAAATAATCGTTTTCAGTTAACTTTCTTGCAAAAGTTCGTTCGTAATCCTCGGCCGATCTTAAACCTTCCGACGTTAAAATGGATGCAATGCCTGAAGGATTTCTTGAACCTGGATTATTAATAAGCTTTGAATATAAATTATTGGCACTATTATCAGGATAAGCATTAGCAGTACCCTGCCATTTTTTATTATGTGGACTTGGCTCTCCCAAATCAGCAAGCCCAATAACATCCCTAGCATTAGTAGTTTGCCCATTTCTATTAGTCACCCAAACCTCGATACGCTTAATTTGTGTTTGAGAATTAATCAATGGCAAAGTAGACATTGCTTTATTATAATTACTCCTAAAATACTGTGCTAATAAAAAGTGTCTATTTTCCTCATAATCATCCAATCGTTTTTGAAATTTTTGGGTTGCCGCACCCCCCTGCAAATTCATAGATTGTCTTTGTGATTTTTGATTCGCAATGGCAGCTGTCACAAATAGTCTTCCAAATTGCAATTGCGTTTTAATACCAAATAAATTTTGTGTACTTGGTATCAACGCACTTCTTGACATGTAATTAATATTTCCAGCTTCAATACTTTTTACGATTTCATCCTTTTTACCCTTATAATTTAATTTTATTTGGTTGTCAAAACCCAAATTTGATAAAGTATTAAAATTGACAGGAAACTTTAGTTTATCTCCAATACTGGCATTCATACTAAAATTGGTACTTGCATCAAAATCGAATCCCCCATTTGAACGCGCGCGTTCAGGCAAAGTTGGATTCATTACTTTCTGCCCTTGATAGCCAGCTCTAACATTGATTTCACCAACGGGTTTAAAATCCAATTTTAAATCAGACCCTGTTTTGCCAAATAAACGATCAAAATAACTGTCAAAAATTTTCACCTTGGGCCTACTAATTTGTCTATTTAAAACACCTAAGGAATTGGCACGTTGTGAAAAATAAGCTTTTTCATCTCGATCTGATTTTAATTTCCAAAACTCATTAAAACTTAATGTAGCGGGTACTTTTACCAATCTGCCATTGACAAACTCCCTAATATAATATTGCTTTGTAACAGGATCATATTGTATATTTTTTTTAACAATACTCGTATCCCTTAAATCAAATGGATTGTTGCTAGGTTGTGAAAGATAGTCTCCTCTTCGGTCTTTAATGGGATAATATACAGTATCCTTTTTTGAATTTTTACTAGCAGTATCAGTAGTTTTCAAGCCCCCTTTTTGTTGCGCACAAATAGGTGTCCTTGATGAGAACATACAAAATGAAAAAATAAAAACTATGTTAAGTTTCAATTACTGATTATTACTGATTAACAATTCTTAAGTGCTAGTTTAATAAGTACCTCTAAACTCTCTCCAGCGCCTTCCAACTTAATTGTTTTGTCAACTGCTTTTTCAGCAACTGCTTTTTGTATTCCTAATGCAACAAGTGCTTGTATAGCATCCTGATATGGATTTGCCTGTACAGTTGCAAACCCGCCTAAAGGATTATTATTTATATTTATTTTAGCAAGCTTTTCCTTTAATTCTAAGACTAATCTTTCGGCTGATTTTTTCCCTATCCCCTTGATAGCCTCCAATTGTCTTGCATCACCTTGTACAATTGCCCTAATAATTTCATCAGGTTGCATACCCGATAACATCATTCTGGCAGTACTTGCTCCTACGCCTGAAACACTAATTAAATTCATAAATAGCTCCTTTTCCTGTAGGGTATAAAATCCAAAAATAACTTGAGAATTTTCTGTGATATGCAAATAGGTATGCAACTGCCCATTATCCTTTTTTGAAATGGATTCATAGGTATGTAAACTGATATTTACTTCATACCCAACCCCACTTACATCAACTATCAGTCTTGCTGGGGTGACTTGAACGAATTGGCCTCTTAAAAATGCGATCATAATTGCTTCAAAATTAACGTATAAGATACTAAAAATGTCCTTTTAGGCCTATTCTTGGCCAAAATTTAAGATATTTGTAAGCCAAATTAATACAGAAACTATGTCACAAACGCTTATAGCCGCCATTACCTCGGTTGGAGGATACGTTCCGGAGACGAAATTGACCAATTTTGACCTTGAGAAAATGGTAGATACCAATGACGAATGGATTAGGTCTAGAACTGGTATTTCGGAAAGAAGAATACTTAGAGAACCCGGTTTAGCTAGTTCAGACATGGCCGTTAAAGCCATTGAGGAAATTTGTCGTAAAAAGAACCTTGACCCTTTGGAAATTGATTGTATTATTTGTGCAACAGTGACACCTGATATGGTTTTTCCTGCAACTGCTAATATTATAGGGGATAAAGTGGGTGCTAAAAATGCATTTGGATTTGATTTGGGTGCAGCTTGTAGTGGATTTTTATTTGCATTAAATACAGGCGCTGCATTTATTGAATGTGGTAGATATAAAAAAATTATTGTTGTAGGAGTTGATAAAATGAGTTCAATTATTGATTACACCGATAGAGCGACTTGTATCATTTTTGGTGATGGTGCAGGTGCTGTTTTATTAGAACCTAGCAAAGACGAAAATGGTTTTCAAGACGCTTTATTAAAAAGTGATGGAAGTGGTCGTGATTATTTACATATTAAAGCTGGAGGTAGTTTAAAACCAGCTAGCGTTGAAAGCGTTTTAGCAAAAGAGCATTATGCATTCCAAGACGGGCAACCCGTTTTTAAATTCGCTGTAAAAGGAATGGCAGACATAACAGCTGATTTATTGGAAAAAAATAATTTAACTGGAGACGATATTACATGGCTAGTTCCCCATCAAGCGAATTTGAGAATCATTGATGCTACTGCCAACAGAGCAGGTATTCCTAAGGAAAAAGTAATGATTAATATTCAAAAATATGGTAACACAACTGCTGCAACTATCCCACTTTGTTTGTGGGAGTGGGAGTCACAACTTAAAAAAGGCGACAACTTAATATTAGCAGCGTTTGGAGGTGGTTTTACTTGGGGTGCAGGTTGGGTTAAGTGGGCATATTAATTAAAAACATACATTACATTAAAATAGGCAGTTTATGAGCAACAAAAATTTGAAAGGTATTAGTACCATCGCATTACATACCGCTAGTCATGAAAATGATAATTTTTCTCATACCACTCCTATTTATGCAACCTCTACTTTTACTTTTGGTTCAGCCGAAGAAGGCATGGAAAGATTTAAAGGAGATGATAAAACTAAATTATACTCAAGGTGGGGAAATCCTACTTTCACTGCAGCAGAACAAACCATTGAAGCCCTTGAAGCAAGAGGAATAAAAAATGAAGACGGAACAGATTTAAAATTGAAAGCACTTTTACACGCTAGTGGACAAGCAGCGATGAGTACATTATTTTTTAGTAACCTAAGTGCTGGTGATACTTTAATTTCTCATTATTCATTATATGGCGGTTCACAGGAATTAATGCAAAAAGTGTTAATTGAAGCTGGCGTTAAAATTTTACTGATTGATATACATAATGAAAGCTTATTGTTACAAACATTAAAAGAGAATCCATCTACGAAATTGATTCACTTAGAAACACCTGCCAATCCAACATTACAGTGTGTTGATATTGAAGCGATTTGCAAAATAGCACATGCTCATGGCGCGAAAGTTTCGGTTGACAATACGGTTGCTACCCCCTATTTACAACAACCATTTGCATTAGGTGCCGATTTTGTATTTCATTCAGCCACTAAATTTTTAAATGGACATGGGAGTGCATTACATGGTGTTTTGTTGGGTAAAGATTTAGCATTCATGCATACAAAAGTTTGGAAATGGCATGTATTATTAGGCGGTAACAGCAATGCTTTTGATGCTTATTTATTGATTCAAGGAATGAAAACTTTGGAATTAAGAATGGAAAAACATTGCAGCAATGCCGATAAAGTTGCTCGTTTTTTACAAAATCATCCAGCCATTGAACATGTAAACTATACTGGACTTGAATCACACCCACATCATCATATTGCAAAAAAGCAAATGAGACAACATGCACCATTAATTAGTTTTGAATTAAAAGGGGGAATTGAATCAGGTAAGAAATTTATTAATGCAGTTGAAATATGCACAAGGGCTGTTTCCTTGGGAACTGTTGACACGCTTGTATCACACCCAGCAAGTATGACCCATATGTCTATTCCAAAAATAGAAAGAGAAAAATACGGAATTACAGACGGATTAATTAGAATGAGTGTAGGTATTGAAAATATCGAAGATTTATTCGCTGATTTAGAACAAGCACTTGCTAAAGCGATTGCATAATTTCAATAAAAAACAAATAATTATTTTACATCATAATAGTTTCATGAATATTACCATTCGTTCCGCTAAAATAGAAGATTGTCAACGCATGATGGAGTTGGTTCACGAACTCGCGGTTTATGAAAAAGCACCAGAGCAAGTAGTAGTTCCATTTGAACATTTTGTAGAAAGTGGCTTTGGCGAAAAACCAGTTTGGTGGGCATTGGTAGCCGAAGTAAATGGAAAAGTCGAAGGCATGGCACTATATTATATAAGGTACTCAACTTGGAAGGGACAAAGAATGTATTTAGAGGATTTAGTAGTTGCTGAAAATATGCGTGGAAATAAAATTGGAAGCTTTTTATTTGAGGCTTTAATTGAAGAAGCTAAATCAAAAAACTTTGTTGGTATGAACTGGCAAGCATTGGATTGGAATGAGCCTGCCCTAAATTTTTATAGAAAATATAAAAGCAGTTTTGATCCTGAATGGGTAAACTGCGCAATTGATTTTTAATCAAACACAGTGCGGTACCTGTATTTTCTTAATTGACCAAATTTTTGAGAGTAAGTCAATTCAAAACCATTTTGTTTTAAGTCAGCCCCTGAAATGGTATTACTATATACATCGTAACTCACACCAAATGTACTTTTCTTAGATATAAAGGAAATAGTTGGAATATAGGCTTCATTTAACTTATAAAAACAACCAACGTACATTTTGAATAAATAATCATCGTCCTTTTCAATTGGCAATCCCACCATCCCACCAAAATACATTTGATTTGTTGTGCCTTTACTTAAATAATTAAAATAAAGCAACAATGAATTATCATTAAAAACCGGAATTTCAGTATTTAAAAATGCCCTGTACCTTAAATTTTCCGCTGTTATATATGGCGAATATGTCACGTTAGGTTTGTTATTCAAATAAGTCATAAAACCAGTTTGAAAAAAACTATTTTCACTATGTCGGGTATACATAGCACCAGCATTTGTAGTAAATGAAAATGGATTGGGTACTAAATTTTCAAGCGAAGGACTTACTAAAATGGCTCTATAATCGTATTGGTCATTAAATTTCAATTTGGATCTATCTAAATAAATTGAAGTAAATGTTGTACCAAAACCTAATGATAAATTACTATTTAATTCATCGTCTAAAAAAAGGTGATAAGCCAAATTAACAGACAGATAATTATTTTGCATAATGCCCGCCATTAATTGATCGGATATTATTTGAGCACCAATACCTAAATAGTTTTTACTATTCTCAATATCTTTTTTCAATCTTGTATCAAAGGATACAAGAAAAGTTCGGTATAAACTATTACCATCAATCAATTGTGATTTATTAAGTGCCTGGAATCGATTATCAAATCCACTGCCCCCTACCCCTGAAGGATTCTGATATTGGCTAGCAGCAAAAGGCTGAGACAATGTAACTTCTTGACAAAATACATTATTGCTAATGAAAATAGTAAGGAATAATATGTATAAATACTTTATCAAAATTTTTCTATTTTATTAACAAGAAGGATCCTGTTTTTTTACGTTTTTGTCCTGTTTTAGTTTCATAGTTTGCAATCCAATAATACACATCAGCATCTTGAATTACTTCATTTAACTTGCCGTCCCAAGCATCTGTCTTGCGCAACAACTGATGAATTAACTTACCAGATCTATTATATATGTTTACTATGACTTCGTCTTTTATACCCGCATTAGCAACTACTTTAATTTCATCGTTAAGCCCGTCATTATTTGGGGTAAAGGCATTTGGAAGTTCTAAAATAAAGTCCCTAGTTACATCAATATGGTAGTTATCAGCAACTGCACATTTGGTTATAGAGTCCGTCCTTAATAATACATAGTCAGCAGGATTTTCACCATTGAATGTTGGATCAGGTTTATTAATGAAATTCAAATTATTTGGTGGTGTCCAATTGTATAATACGTAGCCAGTATCTTTTTTAGTAGGTATTATAAAATCTTCTTGATAGTATGCTTGATAATTGAATTTTTGAGCAATAATCGGATCTGATACTTTTATCTTGAATGCATCTGAATTCACAGATACACATCCATTCATATCTTTTACATTAAAATATACAGTCGTATACCCGCTCTTAATACCTATCACTGTTTCATTGGTCTTACGCAATACATTATTATTATCCAAATAAATAGTATAAACATATGGAGGTAATCCAAGTGAAGCATTATTGCTGAAGGTAAGTTCATTGCCAACACAAAGCTGAGCAGTATCCGCAATTGGGCTAACTTCTGGTATCACATATATTGTAGCCACTACAGGAGACCTTGTAACCGTTGTACAACCATTTAAAGTAGCATCAACATAATATATAGTTGAACGTCGGATTAATGGTGTTGTAAATTGGTTCGACACTTTTAGTGAAGTACCTCCCATTGAACTTGTATACCAATTAATTAATCCACTACTTGCAGTAGCTGAAAGTCCAATTACTGCAGGTCCACATACGGCAGAATCAGCAACACTTGTAATAGTTGGCACTTCTTTAATTGTACCTAATACTGCAGTTCTATTCAATGAATAACAACCTCTAAATAATCCGCTTGCATAAAAATTAGTATTCTCATTGATACCTGGCGTAAGGAAAATATTACCAGTACTTAAAGCAGTTCCGCCTGTGTTATTTTCAAACCAAGTTACATTTCCTAAATTCGTTGTTGCACTTAGTTGAACTGAACCTGGTCCACAACGATCAGCTGGAACAAAGCTAGTAACCAATGGTGTTGGTATTACTTCAATTTCAATTGGTGTAGAATTGACAGCTGGACATACTCCGTTTTTAACTTCAGCACGGTAGTATTTAAAGGATGAATTTAAAACAGAGGTTGTATTATCAATTGCACTATTCAATGTGGTACCTGACTGATTTGTATTTGCATAATCAACGGCCGCTAAGGCTGCACCTGATAATGCAGAACTTGATGCTGAACTCGTTTGCCAAATTATACTATTACCTGTATAATTTGCAATACTAATAGTAGGCTTAACTCCTTGATTACACAATGGAGAACCACCATTTAGGAAGAAAATATTTCCTGCTACTGATGCAGCATCTGTTTGAACGCTAGCAATATCAGATTCAATGGATGGACAAACACCACTTGTAACCACTGCTTTATAATACATAGTGCCCGCTATATTTGTTGGTATAGAAGCACTTGGTAAGGTAGCTGCAGTTTCTCCACCAATTGGTAAATAACCTACAGTTGCATTATTAGAAGTATACCAAATGATAGTACCTACATTACTTGGTAATATAATATTTGTTGCAGGACTGCCAATACAAACTTCTTGTAATTTTTGAGCTGGTAAAATTGGACCCACTTTTGAACTTGGGTCAACACTAACTGATACAGCATTGGTAACAAGTGCAGGACATACCCCACTTTGAACAATTGCTTTGTAAAAGGTAGTCACTTGTAAGCTTCCAGGTGCCAAATTATTGACCACACTACTAATGCTAGTGCCCGTTTCTATCGGCACCGTGTTTGAATAAGTACCACCACCATTTGTTGAATACTGCCAAATAATGGTGTTACCCGTATTTCCTGTTAAACTAATGGTTGGATTAGTACTATTGTGACAAATTAAATTCTCGCTTGCTGTAATTGTTCCAGGCACGGTAGTGGCATCCACTCTTATACTACCTGTTGTGCTAATATTTCCGAACCCACCTAATAATTGAATGGTATAATTAAAGTTTCCTGCTTGCGTAGCAATACCACTAATGGTGAATAAACTATCTGTTCCATTTTGCGACCATGCACCTGACAATCCATTAGGTAATCCAACAATGGTAGCACCTGTAGCTAAGGTAGTTTTATAAACAATATTTACACTTGGCGTATTGATACAAACAGCTGGACCAGTTGTTGATGAAAGTGTGATGGTATTATTTGGTTTCACATCAATTAATCCAATAGCAGTAATGATACCACAACCACCCGTTAAATTGACAGTGTAAGTTGCAGTTTTTACTTCTCTACCAGTTCCAAATAATCTAAATGTATTGGTTGAAGCATTCCATTGTTGTTGTATACCTGCAGGTAAATTTGTTGCAAATACATTAGTTGCGCCTGTTGTACTGTAGACAATTTCTGTAATGTCGGTATCAATGCCGATTACTTGTGAATTAGTAGTTGGTGATGATACTAATGTGATTGTATTATCTGGCTGAACAGTCATCGAAGCTGTAACTGTTTTAGTAGCGCAACCATCAACGGTACTAATCGTATAACTAAAAGTTCCAGCAACAGTTGGTGTACCTGTAATCCTTAATAGTTTTGTACCGGAGTTATAATTCCAGGAAACACCAGTTGGCAACGTTCCATTAAGTACTGCTGCATTTGCAAATACAATATCATAAACAATTGGCGTCATACTTGTATTGATACAAGTTATTGGAATAGGATTAGCTGATATTAAATTTATAAAGTTTTCATTTACTCTAACCGATCCTAAAGTTGTTGAACTAACACAATCACCCGATGCAATAATCGTATAAGTAAAGGTGCCTGACTGTGTTGGCACACCACTAATCGTTAATAATTGTGTGGTTGCACTAAATGTATAAGCTAATCCACCTGGCAATCCAGTCACCACTACATTATTCGCATTTTGTGAGGTGTATTGAATATTAGTTAATAAAGTATTAATACAAAGTGATTGCGCGTTTGTTGTAGGTGAAGATGTTAATGCAATTTGTGTATCAGCTTTCACCGTGATGGTTCCTGTAGTAGTTGCAGTAACACAAGCTCCAAATGTTGATAAGGTATAAGTAAAGGTACCTGACTGTGTAGCAATACCACTAATCGTATATTGATAAGTTGCAGGATTGTAAGTTCCTGTTATTCCACCTGGTAAACCTCCAGCTATAATTGCAATATTAGTTGCACTTGTTGTTGTTCGATAAACAACAGGTGTTATAATTGGCGTGTTAATACAAATTGTATTTGTCGCCGTACCACCCACTAATGTAATAGTTGCA
>CANETM010000020.1 GCA_947441205.1 Bacteroidota bacterium
GCCCTTATCCTCTCTGATATTACTCATTAAACGAGAACCAAAAAATCCACCAAATATATTATTCAAAACCTGCACTCCTGCAAAATCAGGATGGTGTCGATTGGGGAAATGTCGAGCAATTCGAATTGCTCCTTGCACTGAACTTGGATCATTTACGACACTGTATTTTTTATCAGAAGCAGCAACAATAGGATGAACTGGTTTTTCAATAGCGTGTTTGTTTAAAGGCAAAGTTCCAATGTATTGATTTAAGATGGATTCAATATTGGATGGGAACTTACCAGCCATAAACACAGTACATTCACCTTCCTTGTAATACTTATTATAAAAGGATGTTAAGTCATCGCGCGTTAACTGATTATACGCCGCTTCACTTGAATATTTACCATAAGGATGATCAATGCCGAATAAATATTCATCAATAAACCTGTTTGCAATAAAATCACCTTTTTTTAAATTAAGGGTTAATTGTTGAATTTGATTTTGTTGATAAATAGCAATTTCATTTTCAGGGAAAACAGCATCTGCTAAAATTTCATTGATTACCGGAATTACTTTTGTAAAATGTTTGGTTAAACTATGCAAACTAATGGTAGCTGTTTCATTAAAACATGACCTATTTAAAAAAGCACCATAAAATTCAAAGGCATCATTCACTTCAAAAGCTGTCTTACTACTAGTACCATTTTTTAATAAGTAATTAGTGGCAGGCGCAACCCAGTTTTTAGTTTCGTAACTATTACCTGCTGAAAATACAAGATCCAATAACATTACTTCCTGCGATCCTCCTTCAAAAGCATAAACTTTTACGCCATTATCTAAAGTATATAATTGGTAAGGTTTTATTTGTATATCAAAGTCCACGGCGTCTTTAATGAGTGGAGCATTGGTTCGATCTAATATCATATATTTTTATTGAGGTCTTGTTGTAAATGGTTGTGGTAAAATTATTATGCCATGTTTTTGCTATAATAATATAATGTGTTTCGATTGTTATCCTCAAATATGGTTTTAGCAGTTGCTTGAATTTTTAATGGTGTAACCGCTTGATACTTTTCAAGTTCTTCATTCATTAAAGCAGCATCTCCAATCAGTTCATAAAAGGCAAGACTTTGCGCACGATTCATAATACTCATATCTTCAAAGCAAATCATGCTCTCGGTTTTATTAATCACTTTTTGCAATTCTTTTTCATCCAGTATTTCATTTTTCATTTTTTCCACTTCTTCCAAAACCGCTTTCTCAGCAACCGACATGCTAATACCTTTAACCAACTTACCCGTTATCACAAACAATCCTGGATCAATAGTTCCAAAGTGAAAACAGGATATGGAGGAGAATAATTGTCTCACTTTAATGAGTTGTTCATATAAACGTGATGAAGCGCCACCACCTAAAACTTCAGTTAATAAATCGGCAGCATGATAATTTTCGTCAAAACGTCCACCCATATGCCATGTCATCATTAACATATCCATGGGCACGTCGGCGCGAACATCTAAACTTTTATTTTTTTCTTGCTTCGGTTCGGCAGGCAAATTTCTTTGATACGGTTTGCCAGCAGGAATAGGACCAAACCATTTTTCTGCTAACAATTTCACCTCATCAGTTTTCACATTTCCTGTTACTACTAATATGGCATTATTAGGTCGATAAAATTGAAAGAAAAAGTCTTTTACATCTTCCATTGTAGCTTGCTCTACATGTGCTAAGGAAGCACCAATGGTCATCCAACGATAAGGATGTTTGGTATAAGCCAGCGTTCGCATTTTATGCCAAGCATCTCCATATGGTTTGTTGATATAGTGTTCTTTAAATTCTTCACAAACCACTTTACGTTGTACCTCTAAACTTTTTGGACTAAAGGCCAATGACAGCATTCTATCACTTTCCAACCAAAAGGCAGTTTCAATATTTTCAGCAGGTAACTGGCAATAATAATTGGTTAGATCGTTGGTTGTATATGCGTTATTTTCTCCACCGGCTCTTTGTAATGGTTCATCATATTCAGGAATATTAACACTCCCTCCAAACATTAAATGTTCAAACAAGTGAGCAAAGCCCGTTTTATCAGGATGTTCATCCTTTGCACCTACATTGTATAAAATATTCACTACTGCCATAGGTGTAGTTAAGTCTTGATGAACTAACACCTTTAGGCCATTTTCTAATTGGAAGCGGTCAAATTGTATCATAAGGACATCAAAATTACTCCTTTTTACATAAGCGCCTACCGAAATTATATAAAATAAACTAGGCTATGTAGCGAACTCTTTAAGCCTTAACTTTGTTACTCTTAAAAGATGTTTATGCAATTAGAAGAATTATATAAGAAAGCCCTGAATTTTGAGTATTTGACCAAGGAAGAAGGCATGTTTTTGTTTGAAAATGCCCCATTAAATGAAATTAGTTTCATTGCCAATGAATTAAGAAAAAAGCAAGTCCCTCACGGTAAAGTAACTTGGCAAATTGACCGTAATGTAAATACCACAAATGTTTGTATAGCCAACTGTAAATTTTGTAATTTTTACCGAATTCCGGGGCACGCTGAAGCCTATATCACCGATATGGACACTTACCGTGTAAAAATTAAAGAAACCTTGGAATGGGGTGGCGATCAATTATTATTACAAGGTGGGCATCACCCTGAATTAGGATTGAAGTTTTATACCGACATATTTAGTCAAATTAAAAGTGAATTCCCAACCATTAAGCTGCATACATTAGGCCCCCCTGAAATTGCACATATTGCTAAGTTGGAAAATATGTCACATACTGACGTACTAATCGCTTTGAAAGAAGCTGGCATGGATTCCTTACCAGGTGCAGGTGCTGAAATTTTAGTAGACCGAGTTAGAAAATTGGTGTCAAATGGTAAATGTGGTGCTGATGAATGGTTGGATGTAATGGCAGCAGCACATCAGTTAAATATTACTTCAAGTGCAACCATGATGTTTGGTCACGTTGAAACTTTGGAAGAAAGATTTATTCACTTGGTTCGAATTCGCGAAACACAGGATAAAAAACCAAAGGATGCAAATGGATTTTTGGCCTTTATTCCATGGACCTTCCAAGACGTGGATACACTTTTAACTAAAATTAGAGGGGTACAAAATTTAACAACTACCGAAGAGTATATTAGAATGATTGCCATTAGTCGTATCATGCTTCCTAATATTAAAAATATTCAAGCAAGTTGGTTAACTATGGGTAAAGCTACTGCGCAGGTTTGTTTAGAATCAGGTGCCAATGATTTTGGAAGTATTATGTTAGAAGAAAATGTGGTTAGTGCCGCTGGCGCACCTCACCGTTTTACCTATAAAACCATCCAAGAAGCCATCAAAGAAGCAGGATTTGAGCCTCAATTACGTAATCAAAAATACGAATGGCGCGAACTTCCAGCTGATATTCAGGAGCAGGTAGTAAATTATTAAACAACCTGTAACTTTTAAGTACCAACTTCGTTATACCTATACTTAAAAGCTAAAAAAAGGGATGACCGTTCAAGATTATAATAATTGTGTTGATCAATACTCCGATAGGGTGTATCGTTTTATTGTCAAAAATATTGGCCATGAAGCTGATGCTCAGGATATTGTACAAACAGCATTTGAGAAGTTATGGGTTAATCGCGAAAAAGTCGAAAGTTTAAAAGCAAAGTCTTACCTATTTACCATTGCGTATCATTTAATGATTGATCAAATTCGCAAGGATAAAAAAGAGTCCTTTACTGATAATTTCGACGAAGTAAAGGGGCAAACACATCCCAACACGAATTCCGAATTAAAGCAAATTTTATTGCGCGCTATTAACGAATTAAATCCGACACAAAAAAGTTTGGTGTTACTTAAGGATTATGAAGGTTATAGCTATCAGGAAATTGGGGATATCATGAATTTATCTGAGAGTCAAGTTAAAGTTTACTTGCATCGTGCTAGACAAATATTAAAGGGCAAATTAGTTCATCTTGAAAAAATGAGCGCCTAATGAAAATTAATTTCCAAAATATTGACACTTATTTGATGTCCTATATTGACAATGAACTTTCATTAACCGACAGAAAGGAAGTTGAATTGTTTGTTAAAGCTCATCCTGTATATGCAAAAGAACTTGCATTATTGAAGCAAACAGTATTAGAAGCCGACGAAGTTGTATATGAAGACAAACACTTACTATATCGTTATAGCGAAATGGAAGCTTCACTCCCATCGGCATTTAAAAAACAATTATACCGTCAAGAAGCAAAAGTGGTAGAAGGATTTTTTACTAGGACAAAAATAATTAGTATCAGCTCCATTGCTGCTTTACTTTTATTATTAATAGGATATCGTTTTTATACTTCGAATAATGATTTAAATAATGCATCATTTAGCCAAAACGAAAAAGTGAATACTCAAAAAGGCGGTGAAGCAGTTATTGCTAATACGGAGAAAGCAATAGAAATGAATAATTCGGCGAAGGATAAAAGTAAATCATCACTTGCTGCCGATAACAAAATGTTTGGAAATGAAAATTTATTGCTTGAAAAAGTAACAAATTTTAAAATAGTAAATAAAAAACAGATAGTTAGTGATAAGCAAAGTGACATGGAAGTGTCCAATTTGATAGCGTTTAATTCAAATGAGCAAAATGCTACAGCTGGTAAAATTTCCGAAACCACCATAATACCAAATCCCATTACTACTGAATTAACCAACAAAACAATCGCTGAATTTGAGCCCACAAATATTAATGAAAATACAAAGCAGGCATTAGCGAATACGAGCACCTCAATAGAAGAAAAAGAAAGTTATGAAAACATAGATACCGATGAACGCGACAGATCGGTCTATATAGCAAATCTGGAAATCGATGGCGATAAAATAAGAGGGTTCTCCAGACGCATCAATGCGCTATTTAAAAGAAATAAAAACGAAAAGCAAAAATAACAATCATGAAAATACATTTATTAGCAGCATTTACCTTTATAACTATAGGGTCAATAGCACAAACAGATTCCGTAATTATTAAAAAGCAAGATACCATCAAAATAGGCAATATGTTGATTGTTGGAGGAAATGCTGATTCAAAAAATAACAAAGACAACAATGTAAATATTATCATTGATGCAAAAGGTAAACCTACACAAAAAAATGGGGTAACTATTTATGGCATGAATGACACACTTGTTGCTGTTACGGATGATACTGTGAAAGTTGGGAGATTGAAAATTATCAATAAAAGTGAAGGAAAAACAAGTTTTGGTCAAAGTAATTGGGAATCCTTACTAGATGGTGATTTCAAGAAAACAAAAATTAGCATTGAGCGTGGGCCAAAAAAATTAAAAAACATAACTACCAATTGGTGGATTTTTGATTTAGGTTTTGCGAATTTTATTGACCGCTCTCATAATATGGATAATTCAACTATGGTGGGTAGTAGTTCAAGTGCTAGCATGGTATCAAGCAAAGACTTTAAATTAAACAATGTTAAGTCAAGTAATGTGAACATTTGGATAGTACAACAAAAGGCTAGCCTTTATAAAAATTATTGGAATTTAAAATATGGTATTGGTATTGAAATGTATAATTTCAGATTTCAAAGACCCATAAGTTTTAGCAACACTCCTGGTAACAATATTTATTTTGACGATGTTAATTTTACCAAGAACAAGCTTTTTGTTGAATACTTAACAGTGCCTGTACAATTAAATTACCATTCAAATCCTCAAAACAGAAAAAGCTTTTACGCAAGTATTGGCATGAGTGCTGGCTATTTAATCCAGTCTCACACTAAACAAATAAGTGAGGAAAGAGGTAAACGTAAAGTAAATGGAAATTTTAATTTAAATAATTTCAAGATGGCAACAATAGGTGAATTGGGTGTAGGTTCTTTACGATTATATGGCTCCTATAATTTGACTAATATGTTTGATGAAAATTTAAACCATTTTGATCTGACTCCATTTGCAATTGGAGTTAGGTTCAGCAAGTTTTAAAATTATTATTCAACTGATTGCTTAAATATCAGTTTACTTTTGAGTGTTAAAATATTTAGTTTGAGACGAGCTTTCGAGCATTGCGCAGGGTGAGTCGAAAACTAAATATTTTAACACTTATTTTTTATACTAATAGTTACACTAAATGCGTTGAACCAAAATAAGCTTGTAAAACTTCGGGAAGTGCAATGCCATTTTCGGTTTGATAGTTTTCAACAATAGCTGCAAAAATTCTTGGCAATGCTAATGAGCTTCCATTTAATGAGTGTGCAAATTGAATTTTACCATCCGCATCTTTAAATCTACATTTCATTCTGTATGTTTGATAAGCCTGGAAATTACTTACACTACTAACTTCTAGCCATCTTTCCTGTGCAGCACTATATACTTCAAAATCATAAGTGATAGCCGACGCAAAACCCATATCCCCACCACATAATCTCAGTACGCGGTATTGCAAACCAAGACTCACTAATAATTTTTCAACGTGAGCAACCATTTCTTCTAAAACCGCATCACTTTTTTCAGGATGTACAATTTGTATAATTTCTACTTTCTCAAATTGGTGCACTCTATTCAATCCTCTTACCTCCTTACCAAAACTACCAGCTTCTCTTCTAAAGCATGGTGAATAAGCCGTCATTTGAATGGGTAAATCCGCTTCCTTTAAAACCGTATCACGGAATACATTGGTAACAGGCACTTCGGCAGTAGGAATTAAATAAAAATCATCTTCAGTGGCATGATACATTTGACCTTCTTTATCAGGTAATTGACCTGTTGCAAAAGCTGAAGCAGCATTCACCATAAAGGGAGGTAAATATTCAGTATAACCTGCAGCCGTATTAAAATCTAAAAAATATTGCGTTAATACACGTTGAAATTTAGCACCCTTCCCTATATATAATGGGAAACCACTTCCAGTAATTTTCGCACCTGTTTCGAAGTCAACTAAATTATACTTTTTAATTAAGTCCCAATGTGCAACTGCATTTGGAGGTAAAACAGGTGTGACACCCCCCACTCTAACAACTTCATTTTCTTCAGGTGTTTTTCCCAATGGAACCATATCATGTGGTAGATTAGGAAATTGAACAATAACTTGTTGCAATTGAGCTTCCACTTCAGCCATTTTTTCTTTTAAAGGCTCCAATTGTTTTTTCCAATCAGCTACTTCATTTTTTAAAGCCTCCGCCTTATCCTTGTCCCCTTTTGCCATTTGCGCACCAATCTCCTTAGAAGCCGCATTTACCTTAGATTGTAAATCATCAAAGGATGCCTGCAACTGTTTTCTTTGATCGTCAATCGAAATCACTTCATCCACCAAATTCAAATTAGTGAAGTGCTTGATAGCCAATTTCTTTTTAGCCAGCTCGGTATTTTGGCGCAAAAAGTTTACTTGTAACATAGAACAAATTTTGGCAAAGATAATCAAACCATCCTACTAAGCACTGATATCCCCTACCTTTGCTAAAAATAGACATTAATACATGGCCAATATACAAGACGATTTACAGACAAGATGGTGGGATTTAGAGAAGAAACTAATGGATCAGTTTGGGAAAAAGCCCGATACAGAAGCCGTTTTATTTTTGGTTGGCTTGCAGGAATCTGGATTTATAAGAGAAAAGATTTCCAAAGAACAAAAGCAGGACTTAATGCATATTGCCATATGTTCCATTCTAATGCCAAGTGGTTATTATATATTGGAGGGTAAAGACGAAGAGGGTTGGCCGCATTTTAAGCAATTAAAGCAACTCCCCGTAATGAATTTGATAGAACAAGAGGTTTTCTTAAAAGAGCATATTTTACTGTATTTTGACAATATTCGATATTAGTAGATTGTTTTTTTAGTGTTTTTATAGATATTTGCAACAATAAAAAACAATTATATGCAATTCCCTACTGACTGCCGCTACACAAAAGACCACGAATGGATTAAATTAAATGGTACTACTGCTACCATTGGAATTACTGACTTTGCGCAAAGTGAATTAGGTGACATTGTATATTTAGATATTAATACCGTTGGGAAAGAATTAGCTGCTGAAGCCGTATTCGGTACAGTTGAAGCCGTTAAAACAGTTAGCGATTTATTCTTACCAATGGCGGGCACCATCACTGAAGTGAATCCTGCTCTTGCTGCTAACCCTGAATTAGTCAATAGTGACCCATATGGCGAAGGCTGGATGGTGAAAGTAACCGTTAATAATGCAGCTGATTTTGAGCAATTAATGACTAGTGAAGCATATGCTAATTTAGTTCATTAATCATGTTACTTAAAACATGGATTTGGGTGATTTTTGAAATGGCGATTGTCTTTATTTTATTAAGTGTTCCTGCAAGCAATTTTCATGCTCAATCCAATTGGTTTGGAAATTTTCCGGTTGACAAACTAGTCCATGTTTGTTTATTTGGCTCATTATCATTCTCGATATTGGTGCATTTTGAAAAATCAAAATATGCAATTTTAAAATCAATTAGGGCAAATGCTTATGTTTTAATTTTTTGCATTTTGTACGGAATTGCAATGGAATATTATCAAAAATATTATGTTCCAAGTAGAGGCTTCGATGTGAATGATATGCTTGCTGATGCAGTAGGTGCAATCATTGCGCTTCCATTATTATATAATTTAAGGAAAAGAAATTTGAGCAATAAATAAGCACAATGGGAATTGAAAAAGACATACAACAGGCAAATTTCAGAAATGAATTCCAAAAAATGGGAATCAACATTTTGTTTACAGCCAACTGGTTAAATGAAAGAATTGGGCGTGTGTTAGCAACGGAAGATATTACCCAACAACAATATAATATTTTAAGAATTTTAAGGGGAACTGGAGTGCCCTTAAGTACCTTACAAATTAGAGAAAGAATGTTGGATAAAATGAGTGATACCAGCAGAATTGTGGATAGGCTTATCGTTAAAGAATTAGTGGAGAAGGCAGCCTGTAAAGCCGACAAACGATTAGTAGATATAACCCTAACACAAAAAGGATTATTATTGGTTCAAAAATTAGATCAATTCAATGATCAAATTGATGCAATAGTAAAAGGTGTGACAGAAAATGAAGCAGCTACCTTAAACCAAATATTGGATAAATTAAGAAGCCTTCCTGATCATCCATAATAAGTTAATTAAAAAATTTATGCGCTATTTATTATGTATGCTAATACTTGTAGGAAGTAATTTAGTATACGCACAACCAAGTATAGACAATAAAAATGTTTTTGAATTCAGAGGTGTTTGGGTGGCAACAGTCGTAAATATTGATTGGCCTAGTAAACAAGGCTTAAGTAACGATTTACAAAAACAAGAATTTATCGCTTTATTGGATATGCATAAAAAAAATGGGATGAACGCCATAATTATGCAAGTGCGACCGTCTGGTGATGCATTATATCCATCTACTTTAGAACCATGGAGTGAATATTTAATGGGAAAACAGGGTTTACCTCCAAGTCCATTTTATGATCCTTTAAGTTTTATGATTGCTGAAACGCATAAAAGGGGAATGGAATTTCATGCTTGGATTAATCCTTATCGTGCCGTGTTCAATACTAATAAATCAAGTATTGCTCCAAACCACTTAACAAAAACGCATCCCGAATGGTTTATTGATTATGATAATAAAAGAATTTTCAATCCAGGTTTGCCGGAGGTTTGGAAACACACTAATCGAATTGTTAGTGATATTGTTTCACGTTATGAAGTTGATGCGATACACTTAGACGATTATTTTTATCCATATAAAGTGCCCGGGAAAAATTTCAATGACGACGCTACTTATAAAAAGTATAATCGAGGTTTAAATAAAGAAGATTGGCGTCGTAGCAATTGCGATACCATTATTAAACAATTATCAGCAACGGTTCATAGTATTAAACCGGGGGTTCAATTTGGAATTAGTCCTTTTGGTGTTTGGCGTAATAAGTCAAAAGACCCCGAAGGCAGTGAAACGAAAGCTGGTGTGACCAACTTTGATGACTTGTATGCTGATATTATGTTATGGCAACGAAAAGGATGGGTGGATTATGTAGCACCTCAATTATATTGGGAACATGGTCATGCACTAGCAGACTATGATGTTTTAATTAATTGGTGGAATCAACATAGTAATAATAGAAACTTATATATTGGTCATGGTATTTATCGTGCTGGAACTACCACTAATTGGAAAAATAGTAATGAAATCCCGTATCAGATTAAAAGTTTAAGAAAGTTAAAAAATACAAGGGGTAGTGCCTATTTTAGTAGCAACAGCTTTAAATCAAATCCAAATCATTGGAATGATACACTGCAAAATAATTATTATAAAAAACCAGCCTTACTTCCAACTATGCCTTGGCTAGTTCAATATGAAGTTGCAGCTCCTAATGTGAATAAAAAATCAGCATATAATTTTCAAATAGAAATAAGTAAAATAAAACAAGTAAAACAACTTGCTATTATTAGTTTATCAAACAAGGAATACAATGTTGAAAGTATTTTACCAGCTGATACTAAATTAATAAACTTAAGTGCATTAGGGATTGAGAGACAAAAAAGTACCCAGTATTGGATTGTAGCCATAGGTCATCAAAACCAATTAAGTAAACTTATTGAATTATAATGAGTGTTTTTTTGAATTTCCCTAACGATCGAATGATCGTTTTAATGGAAGGTTCTCATTTGCTTTAATAATAAGTGGCACATGCTCTACCACCGTCATATCATTGTCTAATCCAAAGGCTTTTTGATCGCTTTGTGCCAAATGTTTGATATTGAAATAAGTATCCATAATAAAGTCTTCCTTTAAGGATAATTCATTTTCAATACTAAAGAAGCTTTCAATGATAACATAGGTAATATCGGCATGAAAATCTTTACTTTTCAAAGATTCATATTTGCTATAAATGCCAAGCTCATGTGACTCATTTAATTCTTGCATTACTTTCTTAAATAATACATTGACCCTTGGTTGAATTCTAAAACCTAAATTAAAATCAATACGCATTACTTTGTCATCAACAAGTTCCCTTATACTATACTCCATACCATAAGGTGAATCAGTTCGATCAATATGAATAAACCAATATATATCTGCTCGCTTGGGTTTTCGGTTTAAAATTGAATCAATAATTCGGTGTTCAATTTCTCGATAATTATTGGCTTTTGTCAAATACACTAAATGCGTGGCGTATTTAGGCATATCCTTATCTGAACTCAATTCTGTCAATGGTTCTAAATAATCTTTCATTTTTACAAAATCCAAATATCGATTAGCAATTTTACGTGCACGATGCCAAATCATCATCACAAAAATCATGCTTAATGAGAAAATAAAAGTAACCGCTGCTTCATGAATTTTAATAATATTGGCAGTAAAGAATGAAAATTCAACAATCACAAAAATTAAAATTATCAATGCTACAATACCTTGGCCCCATCTTTTCACATTTAACAAATAAAAATTCATTAGCATGGTCGTCATCATCATGGTAATAATAATTGAAAAGCCATATGCTGCTTGCATATTTTCACTTTTCTTAAAATACAATAACATAGTTACACAACCAACCCATAAAATAAAATTTAAGCTTGGGATATATATTTGTCCTTTTTGGTCAGTAGGAAACTTAACAGTAACACGAGGCCAAAAATTTAAACTAATGGCTTCATTGATTAAAGTAAATGATCCACTTATTAATGCTTGTGAAGCAATAATGGTAGCAATGGTTGCAATACCAATACCTGGAATCAAAAACCAATGTGGCATATGTTCAAAAAAAGGATTGACTCCACTTTTTGCTTCACTCAAGTGATTTAACAACCAAGCACCTTGGCCCATGTAACTCATTACAAGTGCAATTTTCACAAACATCCAGCTTACTTGAATATTTTGACGGCCACAATGTCCTAAGTCACTGTATAAGGCCTCCGCACCGGTCGTACAAAGGAAAACAGCTCCTAATAACCAAAACCCTTTAGGGTAATGGGTTAATAATTCATAAGCATAATAAGGATTAATAGATTTCAAAATACCAATATTTTGAACTACTTGATTTAATCCTAAAATTAAAATCATCGCAAACCACAAAAGCATAATTGGACCAAAAGCAAAACCTATAATTTTAGTGCCAAAACGTTGAAAGAAAAATAACAAAGAGATGATTGCAAATACAATACCTACCGTTAAATTATTTCCTGGTACAAATATTTTTTCCAAACCTTTTACATCTTTCAATCCTTCTATTGCAGAAGCAACAGAAATAGGAGGCGTTATCATTCCATCGGCTAATAACATAGCTGCTCCAATGATTGCGGGGATATAAATCCATTTTACATAACGACGTATTAAAGCAAAAAGTGAAAAGATACCACCCTCTCCTCTATTGTCTGCACGTAATGTTAAAAAAACATATTTAAAAGTAGTTTGTAAAGTCAAGGTCCAAAATACACATGAAATAGCTCCATAAATAAGTTCTGCATTTACCGGATTATTTCCTTTTATAGCACTATTTACGATGGCACCAAATACATATAAGGGAGAGGTGCCGATATCGCC
>CANETM010000021.1 GCA_947441205.1 Bacteroidota bacterium
CGATTCTAATATGTGTTTCACCTTGCGTACTTTCGCCCATCTCGTTGCTCATTACTTCATAGTATTCAGGACGATAAATAAACATAACCATATCAGCATCTTGTTCAATGGCTCCAGACTCACGTAAATCACTTAATTGAGGCATCTTACTTTCTTTTCTCGTTTCGACAGCACGACTTAATTGAGATAAAGCAATGATGGGTATTTCAAGTTCTTTAGCTAATGCTTTTAAACTTCTTGAAATGTTACTAATTTCTTGCTCTCTATTTGAACCTCTATCACCTGAACCACTCATTAATTGTAAGTAGTCAATAATGATAATTTTTACATTGTGTTTGTGTACTAATCTTCTTGCCTTTGCTCTAAATTCAAAAATATTTAATGCAGCTGTGTCATCTATGTAAATGGGAGCAGTCTCTAATTTTTTAATACCCTTACTTTGTAATTGTTGGTATTCGTAGTCTTCTAATTTACCTCTTGAAATTTTCTCCATTTTAATTTCACTCTCGGCACTTAAAATTCTTTGCACCAATTGTGATGCACTCATTTCCAAACTGAAAAATCCAACTGCCTGTGGTTTGGTAGGGTGTAATGCAGCGTTACGCGCTAAATTCAATGCGAATGCGGTTTTACCAACTGAAGGTCTTGCTGCTAAAATAATTAAATCGGTTGGCTGCCATCCATAAGTAATTCTATCCAATGCAGTAAATCCACTAGGCACACCCGAAATTTCATCTTTTTTAGTTCTTAGTTCATCAATTCTGTTGACTGCATCAGCTAATGCATTTTGAATATCTACGAAATTCTTTTTTAAATAATTGTTAGTGATGTTAAACATTTTTGTTTCACTATCATCTAATAAATCAAAAACATCAGTGCTGTCTTCATATGCATTGGCAATCACTTCGCCACTAATTCTAATTAATTCTCTTTGAATAAATTTTTGTAAAACAATTCTTGCGTGTGCTTCAATGTTTGCAGTTGATACTACAACATTCGTAAGCTTTGATATATAGTAGGCGCCACCAACAATGTCTAGTTGTTCTCTTTTTTTCAACGATTCTACAACCGTTAACATATCAATAGGTTGATTGTCATTTTGCAAACCTTGCATGGCCAGAAAAATCATTTGATGCGCATCGGTATAAAAACATTCTGGTTTTAAAATTTCACTAACCGTATCAAATGCACTTTTTTCTAATAAAATACCACCCAACACAGCTTCCTCTAATTCCTTTGCTTGCGGAGGAATTTTTCCATACATCATGGAACTAATATCTATGCTCGAGGTTTTTTTTCGGTTTTTAGTATTGGTATTGATATTTGGAATTGCCATATTGAAACTGTTTTCTTAATGCGAAAATCCACTCTAAAAAGGATATCATGAAATTTATTTTGATTTTAGGATATCCACAAAATCCTTGATAAGCAATGCACATGATTTTGAGTTTATTCACCTTTTTTGCACTCAAATTTATAGGTTATTCACTTTTGGGTAAACTAGGGGTCAAAAAATTGCTTATTTTTGAACCTATACTTTAAAGTGCTTATATGACCATTAGTTACCATTGGCTGAGTGAATATTTACCGACTACTGTTAGTCCTGAAAAATTATCAACTATTTTAACTTCCATTGGATTAGAGGTGGAATCACTTGAAAAAATAGAGAATTTTAAAGGCGGATTAGCTGGCTTAGTGGTGGGCGAAGTGGTTGAATTAAGCCAACATCCAAATGCTGATAAATTAAAATTAGCCAAAGTAAATACAGGTGGTGAACGTCCTTTAAATATAGTTTGTGGTGCTAGCAATATTGCATTGGGTCAAAAAGTGGTGGTTGCTGTTGTAGGAACAACAATTTATCCTAAGAACGCAGATGCTGGTATCACCATGAAATTAGCCAAAATAAGAGGGGAGGAAAGTGAAGGAATGATTTGCGCTGAAGATGAAATTGGTGTGAGTGATGATCATGGAGGCATTATTGTTTTAGATGCTTCCATAAAAGTTGGGACGGCAGTAGCAGATTTATATTCCTATTACCAAGACTGGGTTTATGAAATAGGTTTAACACCCAATCGAATGGATGCTATGAGTCATTATGGTGTTGCAAAGGACGTATGTGCTTATTTATCTTACCATGAAGCACCCTCAAAAGCAGTTAGTCCTTTTGCGAAGGAGTCCACAAAGGACAAAAATGTTAAGCCTTTCAAAGTAATCATAGAGGATCAAAAAGCCTGTGCTCGCTATAGTGGGTTGGTTATTGAAGGGGTGCAGGTTAAGGAGTCGCCAACTTGGTTGAAAAATAAATTAAACGCTATTGGTGTTCGATGCATTAATAACATAGTTGATATCACGAATTATATTTTACATGAAACAGGACAGCCTTTGCATGCATTTGATGCCGATCAAATCAAGGACGAAACTGTAGTTGTAAAAAAGTATCCTGCAGGTACTTTATTTGTGACCTTAGATGGAACTGAACGAAAATTGGCAGCAAATGATTTAATGATTAGTGATACCCAAAAGCCTTTATGTATTGCAGGTGTATTTGGCGGTTTGAAAAGTGGGGTATCTGCATCAACTACAAAACTATTTTTAGAAAGTGCTTGGTTTGAAAATATACATGTTCGTAAAACTTCATTGCACCATGGCCTTCGAACCGATGCTGCTACACGTTTTGAAAAAGGCGTTGATATTGCTGGAACAGTATATGTATTAGAACGTGCTGCACAATTGATTCAAGAAATTGCTGGCGGGAAATGTAGTGAGGTGGTTGATATTTATCCTAACCCAGCTGTTAAAAAAACAGTGGTTTTAACCTATGCTTACTTAAAAAAACTTAGTGGTAAATTATATCCAAATGAAAAAGTAAAAACAATTTTATCAAGTTTGGGTTTTGAAATTTTGTCGGAAACACCTGAAAGTGTTGAACTTGCTGTTCCGTACCATAAGCCTGACATTAGTATACCAGCTGACTTAGTGGAAGAGGTTTTAAGAATTGATGGTTTAGACAATATTGAAATTCCAAGTTCAATTACCATGAGTCCTTCAATTGATCCATTGGAACATAAAGAAAAGTTCAAAGAAAAAATTGCCAATTATCTAGTGGGCCGAGGGTTTACTGAAATATTGACTAACTCTATTACTAATAGTGCTTATTTTAAGGAAGATATATTAGCAACTTCGGTAAAGATGTTGAATAATTTAACTGCGGAATTAGATGTTATGCGTCCAAGTATGTTGGAAACTGGATTAGAAACAATTGCTTATAATTTAAATAGACAAAACAGTACTATTTCATTTTTTGAAATCGGAAAAATATATGGCAAATCCAATTCAGGTAAATATTTTGAAGCTGAACAATTGGCTATATATATTTCAGGTAAACTACAAGGTGATGGTTGGAGAACAAAAGAAAAAGATCAGGATTTTTTTGTAGCAAAAGGAATGGCTGTTGCATTGTTGGAATTATTAGGCATTACTGGGGTTCAAGAAAAAACGACTTCAGTTGGAATGACTGAATTAGTTTGGAATAAAAAAACAATAGGCCATATTGAAATGATGGGTGCTAAAAAGCTACAGGCCTTTGGTATTAAGCAGTCTGTTATGTATATCAATTTTGATTTAGCATCCTTATTGAGTGCTTATCAAAGTAAGAAAGTAATTTATAAAGAAGTTTCAAAATATCCATCCATTGAAAGAGATTTAGCGTTGGTTATTGACAATTCAGTTGCCTATTCATTTATAGAATCAAGTATTAGAGAGGCTAATTTAGTGGCTTTAAAAGAGTCTCATGTTTTTGATATTTTTGAAAGTGATAAATTAGGAGAAGGAAAAAAATCGGTGGCAATTAATTTTGTTTTCAATGCACCAGATAAAACCTTAACGGATGTCGAAATTGATTCGATGATCAAAAAATTAGTTCAGTTATTTGAAAAAAATATACAAGCTGAAATTAGAAAATAACTATATTACAAATATCATTGTAAATAAAGCCTGAACATGGTTAATTTAAAAAGTGCAATTGGTCAACTTCAAGAAAAGTTAACAGCTTTATTGAAACAGTATGCTCATTTGGAAAAAGAAAATCAACAACTAAAGGCTAATCTTGCCCAACAAACTAATTTGAACCAAGCGTTATCCCAAAAAGTAATTGAGGGGCAATCACAACTTACGGTGGCAATGATGAACCAAGGGGCAGCAATGGATCCAGTTGAAAAGGCTAAAATGGTTAAAAAAATTGATCAATTTATAAAAGAAATCGACCATAGTATTCATAATTTGAACCCATAATTAATTCAAAAAGTTAATCCCCATTTTTAAGCATGTCTTTATCTCCAAATAGTGAAAATGAAATGATACCTGTAAATATTACGATTGCCGATCGTAATTACAGGGTTAGAATTGCTCCCAAGGATGAGGAAGCAGTTCGTAAGACAGCCGCTTTAATCAATCAAAAAATGGTTGAGTTCAAAAACCTATATGCCGGGAAGGATATGCAGGATTATATTTCAATGGTTCTATTATGGTTTACCACCGAACAACAGTCCAGTGGCCAGAACCTTTATGAGGTCGAAAGCCTTCAAAATCAAATTGATGCGCTCACCGCTAGTATTGAAAAAGTGGTTTCAGGAACATAATTAACAGCTAGCGTACCTTTTTCAACAATTCATTCCATTAATTCTTTATCTTCGTAGCTGAACCTTTGACGCATTATATTAATTCGTAATAGGTTATCTTGCTGTGTTTTATGTAAATGAAGCTGCTTAGATGACTATCAACGTTTTGTCAATTATAATTCAAATGAAAAGGGGCTGTATGATTTATTTAAAAAAACAAGATTTAAACAATGGACCAATCAATATTATTGATCATCATAGGAGCGTCTTCTTTAGTAGGCGGACTCCTAGTAGGCAAATTAGTATTTGCCCGTAATACCAAAAAACAAGTTGAAGATGCTGAAGCACAAGCTGCTAGCATTTTAAAGGAAGCTGAATTAAGAGCTGAAACTGTAAAGAAAGAAAAGCAGTTAGAAGCGAAAGAGCGTTTTGTGCAATTAAAAGCCGATCATGATCGTGAGCTTTTAGAGAAGAACAAGAAAATTGGCGAAGCTGAAAATCGCATTAAGCAAAACGAATTGAATATCAATTCGAAAGTTGCTGCGCTGGATAAACAAATCAAGGACAACGATGTAATCAAAGAAAAATTAAATCGTGAAATTGATTTAGTGAATGTTAAACGCACCGAATTAGAAAAACACCAGGAAGAACATATTCGTCGCTTGGAAAAAATTGCAAATTTAAGTGCTGAAGATGCTAAGCAACAGTTAATTGAGAGCCTTAAGAATGAGGCGCAAACTCAAGCCTTGTCATTACAACAAGACATTATTGAGGATGCTAAGCAAAAAGCGAATAAAGAAGCGCGTAAAATAATTATTCAATCTATCCAACGCACTGCTGCCGAAGTAGCTATCGAAAATACAGTAACTGTATTTAACTTGGAATCAGATGAAATGAAAGGTCAAATTATTGGTCGTGAAGGACGTAACATTCGTGCTATTGAAGCTGCTACTGGTGTTGACTTAATTGTGGACGACACACCAGAAGCAATTTTACTTTCTTCATTCGATCCATTGCGTCGTGAAATTGCCCGTTTATCCTTACAACGTTTAGTGGCAGACGGACGTATTCACCCTGCACGTATCGAGGAAGTTGTTGAAAAAACACGCCGTCAATTAGAAGAGCAAATTATAGAAATAGGAGAGCGTACCGTAATTGAATTAGGTATTCATGGATTACATAAGGAGTTAATTCGTATTGTAGGTAAAATGCGTTTCCGTAGTTCATATGGACAAAACTTATTAATGCACTCTCGTGAAACGGCTAACTTATGTGGAATCATGGCAGCTGAATTAGGCATGAATCCTAAATTGGCTAAGAGAGCAGGTTTGCTTCACGATATTGGAAAAGTACCAGATGAAGAGACAGAATTAAGCCACGCTTTATTAGGTGCTAAATTAGCCGAGAAATACGGTGAAAACCCAGCGGTTGTAAATGCCATTGGAGCCCACCACGATGAAATGGAAATGCAATATGTAATTTCTCCAATTATCCAAGCTTGTGACGCTATTAGCGGTGCTAGACCAGGAGCGAGAAGAGAAATTATGCAACAATATATTCAGAGAATCAAGGACTTAGAAAACTTGGCCATGAACTACCAAGGGGTAGAGAAAGCCTATGCTATCCAAGCTGGTCGTGAATTGAGGGTTATTGTAGAGGCTGAAAAAGTATCCGATCAAACTTCAGACCAATTGAGCTTCGAAATCGCTCAAAAAATCCAAACTGAAATGACTTATCCAGGTCAAATTAAGGTTACGGTTATTCGTGAAAAGAGGGCGGTGAACATTGCTAGATAGGCGCATATTGTGGTAAATAGGCCTAAAAAGGCAGGAATTTAATATTTGGTTGAAATAATTTGGATAATAGCATGGGTAACCCTACCTTTGCCGTCCGCAAAAAACAAGAATTATGAGCGAAGCAGTAAAGTTCGTACACGAGCAATTGACAGCAAAAAAAGACTACCCAGCATTTAAAGCTGGTGATAATATTACCGTAAACTACAAGATTGTAGAGGGTGGTAAAGAGCGTATCCAAAGTTTCCGTGGTGATGTTATCAAAACGCAAGGAACTGGTGCTACAGCCTCTTTTACTGTTCGTAAAATCTCTGATGGTGTAGGTGTAGAGCGTTTATTTCCTTTCTTATCTCCAAACATCGATGGTATCGTGTTGAATAAGTCAGGTAAAGTACGTCGTGCTAAATTATACTACTTACGTGATCGTAGTGGTAAGAGTGCTCGTATTAAAGAAAAAAGATTCTAGTATTCGGAAGGGAAACCTTTCTGACACAAAATATAAAAGCGGATTCCGGTACATCGGGATCCGCTTTTTTTTAACGTATAATTCGCTTAAATCAATAAAAAAAGGAGTTTCCTTTTTAGATTTACCTTACCTTTAATATTCTAAATTTAACATTATGGGCAACTTAGGATTTCAAGAATTATTAATTATTGGTGTAGTCGTTTTAGTAATGTTTGGCGGAAGAAAAATCCCTGAATTCATGAAAGGATTAGGCAAGGGTATCCGTGAGTTTAACGATGCTAAAAATAATGTGAAGAAAGAATTAGAAGATGGTATCAACGAAAAAGAAGCTAAGTAATTAGTTCCCTTTTCTTCTTTCCTATTATTTATCCTTTAACACCTTAAGCCTTTGTTTCGTTTTAATACAATCAAAGACTACCATGCTTCCTTATTAGCTGGTGAAACGTCTATTATCCAAGCCGTTCATTTTTACTTGGATCAAATTAAACAGCATCAACAACTGAATTCTTTTTTAGAAGTTTTTTCGGAGGAGGCAATATTACGTGCAGTTGAATTAGACAAGCAACTTGCATCGGGCAAACCATTGGGAAAATTACATGGGGTGGTAGTGGGTATCAAGGATGTGCTTTGTTATAATGGTCACAAAGTAAGTGCTGCTTCAAAAATATTAGAAAATTATACAGCAATATATTCAGCAACGGCTGTTCAAAAATTATTGGATGAAGGCGCCATTATTATTGGTCGACAAAATTGTGATGAATTTGCAATGGGCAGCAGTAATGAAAATTCTGCTTTTGGTCCAGTAAAAAATGCATTAGACAATTCATATGTTCCTGGGGGGTCTTCAGGTGGTTCAGCAGTTGCGATACAAGCTAATTTGTGTATGATTAGTTTGGGATCTGATACTGGAGGTTCTGTTCGTCAGCCTGCAGATTTTTGTGGCGTAATTGGACTCAAGCCAAGTTATGGTCGCATTTCAAGATATGGCCTTATTGCCTATGCTTCTTCATTTGATCAAATTGGTATTTTTTCCCACAACATTGATGATGCTGCATTTGTATTAGAAGTAATATCGGGTGCCGATAATTTTGATAGTACTGTTTCGTCAAAAAAGGTCCCTAATTATTTAGCAGAGGTATCAAATGTAAATAGTGAATTAGAAAAATCAACCACTAAAAAAGTTGCTTATTTTAAAGAGACTTTATCACATCCTGGACTAGACCCTGAAATTAAAAATCAAACTCTTTCTTATTTAGCATCTTTAACAGAAAAGGGGTATACGGTTGAAGCGATTGACTTTAGTTTACTTTCGTTTTTAGTACCAACTTATTATGTACTTACTACAGCTGAAGCATCAAGTAACTTATCAAGGTTTGATGGCATTAAATTTGGGCATAGAACTAAGGACAGCATACAGGATTTAACGGAGTTGTATAAAAAATCAAGAACGGAGGGATTTGGAGCCGAAGTGCAAAGAAGAATATTATTAGGCACATTTGTATTAAGTGCCGGGTATTTTGATGCCTATTTTACAAAGGCGCAGCAGGTAAGAAGAAAGCTAGTTGATTTAACAAACGATTTGTTCAAAAAGTACGACTTTATAGTTTCTCCTACCGTGCCAACCACAGCATTTAAAATTGGTACACACCACCACTCAGCAACCGAAATGTTTTTAGCTGATATTTATACCGTTTATGCAAACTTAGTAGGCATACCAGCTATTTCAATTCCATTATTTAAGCATCCCAATGGCATGCCTTTTGGTTTACAAATAATGAGTGCTTCATTCAATGAAGTTGGGCTACTTCAATTTTCAAAAAAGATGATGGAATCAAAATAATCAATTCACATGAAATGGTTTATTAAATTCAATTATCAAGTTTACAAACTCACTTTAATAATATTTTTGTGTGTCACTCCTTTTGCATTTATAATTGGCCAACAATTCACTCAAAAAACGGATAGTTTAAAACAAGAAAGAATTGGCTTTTCAACCTTGTTTAATATCACTTCTACAGGAAATATTGATAAGCCCTTTGAATTTCAATTAAATTCAAAGGGAGTTAGCTTTATCCAAACATACATGGATAAACAAGGTTCAGCTTTATTGAAAATGAAAACTTGGGCTAAACCCTATTTTAATTTATATGATGACATTTTAATTGCAAATGGCATACCCACCCAATTGAAATACTTAAGTGTTATTGAAAGTCATTTAAGTTCAAATTTAACGTCTTGGGCAGGCGCAGTTGGGCCATGGCAACTCATGCCTGCTGAAGCAACTAGATTGGGTTTAAAACTCAGCCCATATGATGAACGAACTGATTATTATAAAAGCACACAGGCTGCGGCCACCTTATTAAAGGAGTTGTTCGATAAATATGGTGACTGGTTATTGGTGGTGGCTGCTTATAATGGGGGAGCTGGACGCGTTAACCGTGCATTAGAAAAAGCGCGTACAAAAGATTTCTGGAAAATTGAATACGACCTTCCATTAGAAACCAGAAATCATGTAAAAAAATTTATTGCCACTTATTATGTTTTCGAAGCCGAGAATGCGTCAGCATTCGATAAATGGAATTATGCAAATGCAGCAAACGATGAAGGTAAAGAGAATGCGTCAGCATTCGATAATGGGAATAAAGTAAATAAAGCTAAGGATAAAAAAGCTAGTAGTTTATTATTGCAAACCCAATTTCAAGAAGTTGAAGTTTCGGGTAGGTATAAAATAAGTTTGATAGCTAATTACCTGAACCTGGACCCAATAGCGTTATCATTATTAAATCCAAAATTTGATCAAGTCGTTGCTGCTGGTAAAACTTATAAACTGAAACTACCTTTGGGGATGCTGGAAAAATTTGAGGCCCGTAAATTTGATATTTTACAGGCCTCTTTACAATCTTTATATAATATTGTGGAATAAGTTAAAGCTAGAAATCGTCTTCGAACTCATCTTTCTCGTCAAATAAGTCGTCATCATCTAAGCTAAGGTCGTCATCTAAGCCAAGGTCATCATCCTCGTCCTGCCCTTTTTTACCTTTACCAGCTTTTTTAGTTGATTTCTTAGGCATATCAAATTCTTCGAAATCAGGATCCCATGAATCATCTTCTTCCGTTTTTGCCCAATCGTCTTCTACTTCTTCTTCCTCTTCATCGATATCATCATCGGCTTCAACAACTTTTTTCTTAGCTGCTGTTTTGCTTAATTTTTCTGAAGGAGCTAAATCGGTTTTTTTAACAACTGATTTTTTTTCTTTGATAGTTTTTACTGCCATGGTTTATTGAAGATTACACTGTAAAATTTCAACCATTTTTTTTATTTGCCAAAAAAAAATGACTTTTTTTTAATTTAAAAATTAAATAAAAAAACTATTTTCTGAAATTAAAGATGTATAATTTGATCTCTGCCCGGTCCGTTTGAAACAAACTTAATTGGCACACCTAAATAAGTATTTATATATTCAATATATGATTTCATGGTAGCAGGTAACTCATTGTCTGTTTTCATTTTTGTAGAGTCTATATTCCATCCCTGCATTGTTTTCCAAATTGGCGTTACGGGTGTACCTACTAATTGAAAAGGTACATAGTTTATTTCCTTTCCTTCCATTTCATATGCTATACCTAAGTCTAAGGTTTCGAAAGAATCCAAAATATCCGCCTTAGTCATAATTATTTGTGTTACACCATTAATCATGCAAGTATATTTAAGTGCCACCAAATCAATCCAACCGCAACGACGTGGTCTTCCTGTGGTGGCTCCAAATTCACTTCCAATTTTTCTTAGTTCCTCACCCTTAGCATCATGTAATTCGGTAGGGAAGGGGCCGCTACCTACACGGGTGCAATAAGCTTTTGAAATACCAAATACTTCGCCAATTTGTTTTGGCGAAATACCAAGGCCAGTACAAACACCTGCTGAAATGGTATTACTTGAAGTAACAAATGGGAAAGTTCCAAAATCAATATCTAACATGGAGCCCTGTGCGCCCTCGGCTAATACTTTTTTGCCTTTAGAAATTTGGTCGTTAATAAAGTACTCGCAATTAATGATATTTAAAGTTTTCAAGAATTCGATTGCCTCGAAAAATTCAGATTCCATTTCACTGATGTCTTCATTGAAATTATAACTGTCCAAAATTTTCTGATGCTTCATTCTTAAAGCAATATACTTGCTTATAAATTTCTTATCCAATAAGTCACCCACTCTTAAAGCATTACGACCTGTCTTATCCATATAAGCAGGACCTATACCTTTTAAAGTAGAACCAATTTTTGCTTCACCCTTAGATAATTCTGAAGCTTTATCCAATGCACGGTGACTAGGAATGATAATATTGGTACGCTCCGAGATAAATAAATTCTTTTTTACATCAACACCCATGCTTGCAACCGCATCACATTCTTTTTTAAGGGTAACTGGATCAAGTACGACTCCGTTTCCAATGATATTTATTTTATCCTGGTGAAATATGCCAGATGGTATTTGATGCAACACCATTTTTGTTCCATTAACATATAAAGTGTGTCCAGCATTTGGACCTCCTTGAAACCTTGCAATAATATCATACTTTGGTGCAAAATAGTCCACTATCTTACCCTTACCTTCATCACCCCATTGAAGTCCTAAAATTACGTCTACCATGTTTGAATGTTTGAGGACACAAAAATAAGTCCTGAAAATTGTATTACCTATTTATCCTAATATAATTACACTAATAAATGAACTAAGTTTTACACAGCTTCAGTGTCAAATCTGTTAACTTGTTGAATTCCATTCAAGGATTTTATTCTATCAACTAATTCCTCCAATTCTTCCTTGTCGTGCACAAATACTTTTATAGTACCCTCGAATAAACCTTCCTTGGATTCAATGGTTAAGGCAGCAATGTTTATTTTAAGTTCGCCACTTATAATATTGGTTATTTTATTAACTACACCTACATCATCTAATCCAATTATGCTAAGTCCCGTTAGGAAAGATATTTCTTTATTTTTAGCCCACTTGGTTTTTACAACCCTGTGTCCATAATTTGCTAATAATTGTGTAGCGTTCGGGCAGGTGGTCCTATGAATAATTAGTCCTTTACCAGTACTTACAAATCCAAATACATCATCCCCGGGAATAGGGTTACAACATTTTGCTAAATTATATTTTATCTGATCGCTTGATTCACCAAAAATGATGAGTTCCGAATCCTTTTTAGATAATGGTTTATTGGTAGTGCTATCCGTAGTTGGCTCTGCAATAACTTGAATAGGCTTAGGAGGTTCAATTTTGTCCCCTAATACTTGAAATAGTTTAAGCTCTTTTAAATCAATATTTTTAGTGGCTATTCGGTACAATAAATCAAGCTGACTATGAAGTTTATAATAGTTCATGACTTGATCAATATTGAAAGGATTATAAACTGCACCAATACCTTCCAATTTTCGTTGAAGTGTATATTTTCCTTCTTCAGCAATTATCTTTTTTTCCTCTCTTAAAGCGTCCTTGA
>CANETM010000022.1 GCA_947441205.1 Bacteroidota bacterium
AGCGGTCCAACATAAATCCAACGCTGCACTACCCAGTCTTCTAACGGGTATAGATTTTCTAATTAATTTTTCAAATATTTGTAGGGGTCCGTTTTCAGTATCTAAATATTGATAAGGGAAGCCCGTTACCAAACAACTAGTCAATAAATTATTTTTATTACTTACTTTAATGGGTTGATCATTCAAAAAAGCTCCCTTTCCTTTTTCTGCAAAAAATAATTCATTCATAAACGGGTTATAAACCGCCCCCATCATCATTTCTCCATTTTCTTCAACTCCTATACTTACACAACAAATAGGAATACCGTTGGCAAAATTGATAGTTCCATCAATGGGATCAATAATCCATTTAATATTAGATTGTGTTGGCATCGATCCGGTTTCTTCACTTAATATAAAATGATCGGGATGATTTTGCTGAATAACCTTAAAAATGGCTTTTTCTGAAGCGTGATCGGCCTCTGTTACTAAATCATTTATAGTAGCCTTACTAGAAATAGTAAATGTTCCGTTAAAATACCTTTTTAGTTCTATCGCACCTGCTTCAATGGCCTTAAATAATGTATTTTTAATCATATCACAAAAGTAGCTTCGTTTGCTCGAATAACATTCTTATTTTTGTATATAATCTTAAAAGAAAAACCCGATTTTGTAGATGCCGATATTCGAGATTAATTTACCCCAAACCCTCAACAGGGTGCTTGGTCTTCCTGAACGAAGCCCAAGAAGATCACAATTACGCGTATTAAAAAAATTATTAAAACGCGCGCGATATACAGAATTTGGTCAAAAATTTGGATTTGACCAAATTTTACTAAGCAAACATGTTGGGAAAGTATTTCAACAAAAAGTACCTGCATATAATTACAATAAAATTTATAAGGATTGGTGGCATAAAACATTAGAAGGACAAGAAGATATTTGTTGGCCGGGTAAAATAAAGTTTTTTGCCCTTAGTAGTGGTACCAGCGAAGCGGCTAGTAAATATTTACCCATCACAAACGATTTATTAAGGGGCAACAAGGTTATAATGATAAAGCAGTTAATTAGCTTATTCAATTATAAAGATGTGCCGTTAACTAGTTTGGGTAGAGGCTGGCTTACATTAGGAGGAAGTACCGATTTGCAAAAGGGTCCAGGTTATTATGCGGGGGACCTAAGTGGTATTACTGCCAAAAAAGCACCTTTCTGGTTTCAACCATTTTATAAGCCCGGGAAAAAAATAGCAAAAGAAAGAGATTGGAATAAAAAATTAAATGAAATTGTTGAAAAAGCACCTAATTGGGATATTGGTTTTATTGTGGGGGTTCCAGCTTGGATACAAATGTGTATTGAAATGGTCATAGAGCGCTACCAACTAAATAATATTCACGAGATTTGGCCTAACCTTTCATTTTTTGTACATGGGGGAGTAAGTTTTGAACCCTATAAACATGGATTTGAAAAATTATTGGGTCGACCCATTCAATACACTGAAACTTATTTAGCAAGCGAGGGTTTTTTGGCTTGGCAGGATAAACAAAATGCAACAGGCATGAGGCTGTCTTTTAATCAGCATATATTTTTTGAATTTGTTCCTTTTGATGATAATAATTTTGACGCAAATGGGGAGATGGTTGAAAATCCAGAAGCCCTGATGATACATGAAGTAGAAGAGGGCAAGGATTATGCATTATTAATTAGTACTGTTGCGGGTGCTTGGCGTTATTTGATTGGGGATACCATAAGGTTCATTAATAAACAAAATGCTGAGATAATTATTACCGGTAGAACAAAACACTTTTTGAGTTTGGTGGGAGAGCACCTTAGTGTTGATAATATGAATAAAGCTATCCAGTTGGTGAGTGAAGAATTAAATATTTCTATTCCTGAATATTGTGTAACAGGAGAGCCTGAAGGAAGTTTTTTTGCACACCAATGGTATATTGCGTGTGATCACGATTTAGATGAAAAAATGCTAGCTAATAAGATTGATGAAAAATTATGTGAACTAAATGATGATTATGCAGTTGAAAGAAAAAGTGCTTTAAAAAATGTTCATGTTAAAATTTTGAAGGAATCCGTCTTTTTATCTTTTCTAGAACATAAAGGAAAAGTTGGTGGACAGCATAAATTTCCTAGAGTGATAAAAGGAGATTTGTTAGCGGATTGGAAAAAATTTATTTTAAACAATTAACATGAATGCACCCATTATTAAGGGTTTGTTATTGGGGCTCATTTTAAGTATTTCGATTGGGCCTGTCATTTTCGCAATCTTAAAGCAAAGTTTAACAAACGGACATAGGGCTGGATATGCTTTTGTAGCGGGCGTCTCACTTAGTGATTTATCGATACTTTTTGTTTGTAATATATTTACAAGCTTTTTTGCATTAGTATTATTGCATAGAGCTACTATAGCAATGATTGGAGCGGGATTTTTATTTTTAGTGGGCTGTTATACTATTTTATTTAAAAAAATTAGTATGGAACAAATTGATGGGGAGAATAAAAAAACAATGCGTTTGCGTGATTATTTAGGAGTGTTGACTGCTGGTTTTTTAATGAACACCTTAAATCCAAGTGTATTTTTATTTTGGTTTGCTTGGACTGCGGCCATTGGAAGTGATGCCGATGAAACTCAAAATCCATTAATGTATAAAGTTTTGGTTTTTGGAACTTGTTTGTTATTTGTTTTAATTACAGATTTAATTAAGGTTTATTTATCAAAAAAATTGAGACCTAAATTAACTGAAAAAACACTCTTTTGGATTAATCGATCAGCAGGCATCATTATTTTAATTTTTAGTGCCGCTCTTTTTTATAGTGCTTCAAAATATTAATTCGGGTTTTTGTATGTTTGAATGTTGATATTAGTTCGTAAATTGTAACGTGAACAAAATTATATATATACTGCTTTTTTCTTTGATATTATTGGGTAATGCATATGCTCAAGAAAGTAAGTTATTGGTGTTGAAGGATCGTGGCATCATTGTTAAATCATATGTATCTGGAAGTTATATAAACTTTGAATTGAGTAATCATCAATGGATTAAGGGTTATGTAAACTGGATAAAGACCGATTCTGTTCAAGTTAAAATGTTCACACTACGACAAACAACCACGGTTTATGGAACCTGGGGAGAAGATACACTTAAGCTTGGTCCTTTAACCATTCATGTCAATGAAATCATTTCGTTTCCGCATGATCCGGGACACTATACTAGTGTTTTTTCTAATGGTAGTTTTCTAAAAATTGCGGGTGTTGGTTATGCGGGATTAAATGTTGCAAACTCATTAATTAATAAAGATCCTGTTTTTAGTTCGGCAAACATTTCAAGAATTGCCGGTGGTGCTATTGCTTGGTTATTAGGAAAATGGCAGGCTAACGCTAATCCAAATTACAGGCCCATTGGGAAACGGTTTAGCGTAGAAACTATTTAGTTCACTAATCATATTGAATCTTGTTTAAGCTCATCAAAAAAATTATTTTCTATTTATTCATAAGTTCATTTTTTTATGTGCTTGTTACTAAATTCATTGAACCACCCATTACCATCACACAAATTACCAATGCTTTTGGTTTGGGGTTAAAGCGAGATTATGTTTCCTGGGACGATATGTCTTATAATATAAAACTAGCCGCTATTGCAAGTGAAGACCAATCGTTTGCTGAACATAGTGGTTTTGATTGGGATGCAATGGAAAAAAGCATGCATCCAAAAAAGAAAAATAAAAAATCAAAAATTCCTTTTGGTGGAGGAGCAAGTACCATTACACAACAAACCGCAAAAAATGTTTTTTTATGGCAGGGTGGCGGTTTTGATAAGTACATCCGAAAAATTCCAGAATTTTATTTTACTTTTTTAATTGAAAAAATTTGGGGCAAAAAAAGAGTTTTAGAGGTGTACTTAAATGTTATTGAAACGGGTCCAGGTTGTTTTGGTGTTGAAGCTGCGGCTCAACATTTTTTTCATAAGTCTGCAAAAAAATTATCTCGTGCCGAAGCCGCTATGATAGTTGCTGGATTTCCGAATCCAAAAAAATTCACTGCGCGCCCAATGACTAGAAGGGTTTCTTGGCGTTATCCTCAAATTTTAAGGGAGATGAATAATATTGAAAGCGACGAGGATGTTTATGAACTTTTAAAAAGTAAATAATAATAATTGCACAATATTATTTTTGTATGTGTTATTTTTTTACAATTTTAGCCAATCAATTTTTGAATAAGCTCTATGGCGTTTTGGATTCTTGTCTCTCCGGTGCCGCTTACTATTCCCCAAGGGGTTTTCTGATTAATTAGCAAATCCTTGTAAATGGTAAATAATTCTTTGCGTGGTTCCTCGTTGGGATATTCACGCATTTCATCGGCAGTCCAGGGTAGGTCTATATCACATAATAAATAGGCGTCGTATTTTCTTTCATTTATTTTTTCTAAAATAAATGGGTGGCAGTTATTAAACATATATTCACACCACACTTTCATCACATATAAATCGGTGTCTATTATTAACATGTTATTTGCTTTTTCCACATGTGCGTCTTCTCCGGCTATCTGTCCTTTTGCAATAGTAAGCAAGTCGTCATATGAATATTCGGTACCGTTTTCGTTTAAAAATTGTCTAGCATATTCGGGACACCAAATTGTATTGTAATGTATCGCAAGAGATTCACAAAGTGAAGATTTGCCGGTGGACTCGGGACCCAGTATGACTATTTTTTTTAGACCGCTCATAGTTTATAAAATATAGATGTTAAATTTTAAGGGTACTGTGTTATTTATACAATAGTTGTTGTGGCTTTGGGGGCGCGCGCTTTTAGTTTCCAACTATACCAACCCGCAATGGCTAAAACTAATAAAACCAAAAACTGCACGCTTGTAAATGCATATCCTTTGACAAAATAAAGTGGTATTGAAGCAATATTGGTCAGTATCCACCAAATCCAACTTTCTACTTTTTTCTTAGCCATTAACCACATTCCTGTATAAGCGGTCGCGCTTGCAAAAGCATCGGCCCAGGGCATAGCCTCTGGTGCAAATGCTGTTTTCAAATAAATCAACGTAAAATATATCACCAGATAAAAGGCAACGAAAAAAGCAAGCTGTTGAATCCATTCTTTTTTCGTACTCGTAGTAATTTGTAAAACGTAAGTTTGTTGATCTTCCTTTCGTCGAGTCCATAAATACCAACCATAAATACTCATAATAGTATAATAAAAATTCACGCTTGCCTCTCCGAACAAGTGTCCCTTAAAACTTAAATATATATAAAGCGTTGTGTTTATTAGTCCAGTTGGAAAAACCAAAATGTTTTCTTTTCTACTATACCAAACCGATACGATACCAGCTAATACCGCAATAGCCTCAATCCATCCGGTATTGAGTAGGCCTTCATATATAGACTGAAAAATTGAAATCATTTTAGATTGATGTATTAAATAAAATTTCGATTATTATTTAGCTTTCATTTTTTCAAGTTGTGATTCTAATAAAAACATTTCGTCTCTTGTTTTTGCGGCTTCCATAAAATCCATAGCCTTTGCAAATTTATCCATTTGTTTTTTTGTATCCTTTATTGCTTTTTCTAATTGTGGAATGGTTTTATATTCGCTATATTTTTCATCACCCTCTGCCAATACATTGATGGAGTCGGTAGTGCGCACATTTATATTATTCAGTGTATATCCTTTAATATCCAATACTGAACCCTGGGCCATTACTTGTTCAATGCTTTTTATGATCGTTGTTGGCGTTATGCCGTGCTGTGTATTATATTTTATTTGTTTCTCGCGACGACGATTGGTTTCATCAATGGTGCGTTGCATGCTTTTGGTTATACTATCGCCATAAAATATAACCCTGCCGTTTACATTACGCGCGGCTCTTCCCGATGTTTGTGTTAATGATTTTTCATTTCTTAAAAAGCCTTCTTTGTCTGCATCCAAAACAGCAACCAATGAAACCTCTGGAAGGTCTAACCCTTCTCTTAATAAATTAACACCAACCAATACATCAATTATACCCAATCTTAATTCTCTTAAAATCTCAACCCTTTCCAGTGCATCAATATCGCTATGAATGTATTTAGATTTAATTTGAATTTTTTGTAAAAAGCGATCCATCTCTTCCGCCATTTTCTTGGTTAATGTTGTTACCAAAACGCGATCGCCTTTTTCAACTTGCATTGCTATTTCATCTAACAAATCATCAATTTGATTTTTCGTTGGCCTTACCTCAATTGGTGGATCTAATAAACCAGTTGGCCGTACTACCTGTTCCACAATTAATCCATCGGTTTTCTCTAATTCATAATCGCCCGGTGTAGCACTAACAAAAATAGTTTGTCCAATAATGTTTTCAAATTCATTAAAATTCAAGGGTCTGTTATCTATGGCGCTTGGTAGCCTAAAACCATATTCTACTAAATTCATTTTTCTACTTCTATCGCCTCCGTACATCCCACTAATTTGTGGTATGGTTTGGTGGCTCTCATCAATTACACATAAAAAATCTTTTGGAAAATAATCCAATAAACAGAACGGTCTTGTTCCAGGAACGCGTCTATCAAAAAATCTAGAATAGTTTTCAATACCCGTACAATATCCTAGCTCTCTAATCATTTCAATATCGTATTCAACGCGTTCTTTTATTCTTGCAGCTTCTATATGTTTGCCAACACTTTTAAAATATTCAACTTGCGCGCGCATCTCATCCTGTATCTCATAAATTATTTGTTGCACCATTTCTTTAGGTGCTAAATATAAATTCGCAGGAAAAATGGCAGCATTTTGCATACGTTCAATTCTTTTTCCCGTTTCAATTTCAATCGTTTCTATTTCTTCAATCTCATCGCCGAAAAAAGTAATTCTATAACCATAATCAACATAGGGTAATCGAATATCAACAGTATCTCCATTGACCCTAAAACCCCCTCTATCAAAATCGGTAACCGTTCGGTGATATAATGAATTTACAAGTGCGTGTAAAAAAGCTTGTCTTGCTAATTTTTGTCCTACTTGAATTCTAATAATTCCGTTTTCTAATTCGGTGGGATTGCCCATACCATATATACAGCTTACGCTCGCAACAATAATGATATCGCGCCTTCCACTTAATAATTGCGCGGTTGCTTGTAATCTTAGTTTATCCAACTCCTCATTAATGCTTAAATCCTTTTCGATGTATACACCCGAGGTTGGCAGATACGCTTCGGGTTGATAATAATCATAATAAGAAACAAAATATCCTACAGCGTTGTCTGGAAAAAATTGTTTGAACTCTCCATATAATTGTGCCACTAAGGTTTTATTGTGTGTAAGAACAAGTGTTGGTCTTTGTACGTTTTGTATTAGGTTGGCAATCGTAAAAGTTTTACCACTTCCCGTTACGCCCAATAAGGTTTGGAAACGATCTCCAATTAAAACCCCCTCGGTCAACTGAGCTATTGCACTTGGTTGATCACCCGAGGGGGTATAATTTGAGTGGATTTGAAATGGCATAGCCAAAGGTACGCCCTATCCTATAATTGTTCTAAATAAACAGCAAGGCGTTCTAATGATTTTGAAACCTCCATCATTTGTTCCTTTACTTCCTGCCAGTTTTTTTGTTCTATTGCCTCCCTTACACCCGGTACTGTTTTAACACCATATCCTGTGTAAAAACCCGGGGCATATAAACTGTGTTTAAACCATGGTCTTCTTGGTAATCCGTTTGTGGTTAATAACTGTTGCTCTGCTGTATAAATTTTTGCATTTATAGAAGCAAGCTTATTTGGGTCTGTGGTTTTTTTCGCAGTTTCAGCATGGGCTGCCGCCTTTTCTAAATGAGATAATGCATTTAAGACAGGCGAAAAATCTATATATGGAACCGTTGCTAATAATTGTGGGGTAGATAGTTTTTCGGAAGGGTCTGCGGCATAGACATATACTTTATTGTTGATTAGCTCATTTTCAACATTCGCCTTTTCGCGCAATTGTTCCACCTTGCTTTCTAATTCACCGATATATCCCTTAACCGTTTTGTGTAATTCAGTAAAATCAAACTGTAAAGCATCAGCATCAGCAAGTCTCAATACTGCCCTTCCGGCTGTTTGTGCAAGGGTTACTCCATATTGAAAAGTTGGGTCCTTGAATCTTTTATACATGTCATACGAATCATATATTGAGTGATATTCTCCACCTTCATCCTCACCACCATATCCAATATTTAATGATGGCACGCCAAGATGCTGAATAAAGGAAGAGTAATCGGAACCCGATCCCATTGCGCCCAAGGGATATGCAGTTGCATTAAATTCTTCTTTCTTTTCTGCAACAGTTGAAGCTTCAGCCGCGCGCGCTGCTTTCGATCTTTCAAAAACAGACACGCCGGTTTGAGGATCAATTACGGTCTTACTAATTTCAGTAATTAAGGGTGCAAAAGCGTGTGAGCCCTCTGCTCCTAAAAAGCCTCTTCCGTTTCCGTCTGAATTAATATAAGCAACGGCTTTTGCCTGTAATTCTGCGGCGTGATGTTCAACCCACTCGGTTGAGCCCATCAAGCCCGGCTCCTCGGCATCCCAAGCACAATAAACCAGGGTTCTTTTTGGTTTCCAACCAGTTTTTAACAACGCCCCTATCGCAATTGCCTCTTCTAATTCTGCAGCCATACCACTAACCGGATCGGCCGCACCATTTACCCATGCGTCGTGGTGATTACCCCTAATCACCCACTGGTCTGGAAATTCGCTACCCTTAATGGTTGCAATAACGTTAAGACCAGGTCTTAGTTTCCAATCAAAGGCTAATTTTAAATGAACCATTGATTTACTTGGACCAATATGATAGGTAAATGGAAGTCCACCGCCCCAGTTTCTTGGAGCTACCGGTCCGTCCATATCTTTTAATAATGGCGCCGCGTCACCATAGCTAATTGGTAACACCGGAATTTTTAATAAGTTTTTTGCATCATTGTGATCAACCCTTTCGGCTCCCTCAATGGATGCGCCGTTTGGTGTGGTGGGGTCGCCGGGATAAATCACCATATCCATAATGGAACCGCGTTGAACTGTTTGATCATTTTTAAATGCGCCAATTGGATATGCATCACCGGCTCCATATCCATCATCACCGGGATCTGAATAAATTAAACAACCAATTGCGCCGTGTTCTTGTGCAACCTTTGGTTTTATTCCCCTCCAACTGCGTCCATATTTTGCAATCACAATTTTACCCTTAACATCAATACCGTATTTAGCAAGTGTTTCGTAGTCTTCCGGTAAACCATAATTTACAAAAACTAAATTTGCTGTAACATCACCATCTGCGCTCCAACAATTATAGGTTGGAAGTTGGTCAGCCTGATTGCTTGTTGCGTCTTCTTTTAATGGGGTCTCTTTTAATTTCGCTTTATAGTTTGTGGCGCCAGACATTTCAAGTGTTCGAGTAATTGGTGTTGGAAACATTAATTGGTAGGTTTCAATTTTTGTATCCCATCCTGCAGCTTTAAATACTTTTACAATTTCATCCGCTACGAATTTTCCTCCGACCGAGCCCACGTGATGTGGAACAGATGAAAGAAGTTTAATATTTTCTCCGGCCCTAATTGCACTTAATTGTGCATCAAAATATTTTTCGTTTTTTATTTGATTCTCGCTGGATTTAAATCCCAATAAATTTGTTTGCGCATTTGCAAATGTGATTGCAAAAACAAAAAGAGAGAGGATGGTTAATTTTTTTTTCATGTTATTTGAAAATTATATTTGTCTGCTTAAATAGTGTGTATAGTTTGGTAATTCATATTCGTACTCCTCTTGCATAAAACGAGAGGTCATTAAAAAATCGGCTGTTGTTCTATCACAAGCCATTGGTAGGTTCCATGCTACCGCAAGTCTTAAAAGCGCTTTTACATCGCTATCGTGGGGCTGCGCCTCCATTGGATCGAAAAAGAAAAACACAACATCAATATCGCCCGTAGCAATCATTGCTCCAATTTGTTGATCTCCGCCAAGTGGCCCACTTAATAGTTTTACAACAGGTTGGTCCAACGCCTCCTCAACCAATTTTCCGGTTGTTCCCGTTGCCACCAAAGAGTGTTTTGCTAATTCTATTTTATTGTGGATTGCCCACTCAATAAGGTCTCTTTTTTTATTATCGTGTGCAATTAGGGCGATTTTTTTTCGGCGCTCTAGTTTGCGAAAATTTTTTTTCATTATAATTAATTTAATAATATTTATGCCGTTTCAATGCTGTATTTGCTGAGTATTGGAATACATAACAAGATACCAAAAATAATTGTCAATGGTATGTATAAAAGCGAAAGAATACAATATAAGACAAATAGCAAAAGCGGGTAGGTAAAAAACAAAAGGCTAAATAAAACAGAATCATAAAAAACAGATCCCCTGGTTTTTTTATCAACAATTTTATGAATTATTTGATAATATAAATAATGAAAATAGTAAAGGGGTGTTTTGTGTATGATTGTTTTTTGACTAGGTGTAAATATGTTTTTTGATAATACATCAAATACGGCTTTGTTAAAATCAATTTTATCTTTTGCACCATTAACTTGTTTTAAAAAAGAAAATTTACTAATACATAAATTCACCTTTTTACCAATTCCTCGAAAATGATTATATGCAATTCCCACTATGTGTATTTCATGATATATATTTTGCTCATTTAGTTTTTCTACAATTCTAGCCGTTCCTTTTTTAAAGGGGTGGAGTGTATGTGTGTTTGTACAATTGCCTTCTATAAAAATTAATACTGCTTCTCCTTTTTGAATCAATCTAACTGTTTCCTTAAACGCATATTCATTTAGGTGTAAATTTTGTTTTCCTTCTCTTAATCTATATACGGGTATCATATTTAATAACCTTAGTAAAAAACGATGATGCCTTTTTGTAAATACGTCTCCTCTGGCTAAAAAATTTATTGGCCTATTATATTGTACCCCTATAATTATTGCATCTAAAAAAGAATTAGGATGATTCGCAATAATTAAAAGAGGCTTTTTGTTATTTAATAGGTGTTTGTTTTTAATATTTATATCACTACAAAATAACCAAAGTGCTGCTCTTAAAAATTGTTTTAAAATATAAATCAAGTTTTTTTTATAAATATAAAAAAACCGCACCATAAATGATGCGGTTTGTAACTACTAACCTTTAAAAAACTAGTTTATAATTATTTATTTGCTGCTTCCTCAACCTTTGCTGCAATTTTTGCTCTAATTTTTGCCTCAATTTCATTGGCCATTTCTGGATTATCGTGTAAAATTGTTTTTACTGATTCACGACCTTGGCCTAATTTATTTCCTTCATAACTAAACCAAGAACCGCTTTTATTGATTATTTCTAATTCAACACCCATATCAATAATTTCTCCAATTTTACTAATTCCTTCGCCAAAAATAATTTCAAATTCTGCGGCCCTAAAAGGAGGAGCTACTTTATTTTTTACCACCTTTACTTTAACTCTATTACCTATTGCCTCATCGCCATCTTTAATTTGAGCCATTCTTCTAATATCTAAACGAACTGAAGCATAAAATTTTAATGCATTTCCACCAGTGGTGGTTTCTGGATTTCCAAACATCACACCAATTTTTTCACGTAATTGGTTAATGAAAATACAAATCGTTCCAGTTTTATTAATAGTAGCAGTTAATTTTCTTAATGCTTGAGACATTAAACGAGCGTGTAATCCCATTTTAGAATCACCCATTTCGCCTTCTAGTTCACTTTTAGGAACTAATGCAGCAACTGAGTCAATTACGACTACATCAATTGCTCCTGATAAAATTAAACGGTCTGCTATTTCTAAAGCTTGTTCTCCATAGTCGGGTTGAGAAACTAATAAACTATCTACATCAACCCCTAATCTTTTTGCGTAAGCACTATCAAAAGCATGTTCAGCATCAATAATTGCACACATTCCCCCTTTTTTCTGTGCTTCTGCAATTACATGTATTGCAACCGTTGTTTTACCAGATGATTCTGGACCATATATTTCAACAATTCTTCCTTTTGGTAATCCGCCAATTCCTAAAGCAGTATCTAAACCAATTGATCCGGTAGAGATAACTTCCTGGGGTTCTTGACTTCTTTCATTCATCATCATCACACTTCCCTTACCATAATCTTTATCGATTTTATCAATCGTTAGTTTCAGGGCTTTTAATTTTTCAGCATTTGCAGTACTCATGGTTAATCGTTTTATGTTTTCTTTGAATATTTATGTGAAGATATGGATAATTTGTTAATAAACTAAAATATTTAGTATTTTTTTACTAATTTGATTAGTTATATACTAAAAAAATTA
>CANETM010000023.1 GCA_947441205.1 Bacteroidota bacterium
ATACTTATTCATATCACCAAAAGGGAATTCTTGTTTATAATAACTAGCCAAACTCATGACAACTAATTGATCATCGGCTTTAAAATTAGTAAAGCTTTTTATGAATGGGTTCAAACTTACTCCATCTAAATAGTTGGTTCCTGAAACCACTTTCTGTAAACTAATTCCATATATCATTTTTTGATTTCGCTTACCATCCCCTTCATATCGTAACCCTATAAAATATCCAGGCTTATATAAATTTTTATTATAATTACTTAAGTCATAAATGAATTTAGAACTATAACTGTTAAGGGATATAGTTTGTTTGCTAAAATTCATCCCGGCTGTTATATAAAGATTGTTTTCAACTAATTTCGAAAAAGTTGATTTCTTTTTTATTGGACTTGCAGATGGAAATTTGGTTTGTGAAAATATGGGGGTATGCGCTAAAAAGAGGCATATCAAAATGGAAAATTGAAGTACGTATTTATACATAAAATATGAATTGGAGTTAGTTTTTGTTATCAATTTCAATTCATACAAAATACGATGAAAATATACACTCGTATATAGGGCAAAAGCCTCAATTATGTAAAATAATTATTATTTATTAAAATGAGTAATAGCCCATTTCAGTAAACTATTATTATCATTAGGTAGGTTTAGCTTTTTAATGATATTGTAGCGATGGTTTCTTACTGTTTTTTCTGCAATAAATAATAAATCGGCAATTTCTTTACTCTTTTTTTGTTTTGCAATCAAATCTAAAATTTTATATTCAGATAAGCTCAATGATTCAATTAGCGTATCTTTTTTCATTTTATCAGTTAAAAATTTAAAGGCCATATTGACTGATACCTTAATTTGTTCTTCATTCCAAGGCTTAACGATATAATTAAATGGGTTGGTTAAATCAGCAGATTCAACCATTTTCTGGTCACTAAATGCAGTAACATAAATGATTTCCAATTTAGGGAGCATCAATTTTGCTTCAATTGCAAAATCAATTCCAGTATCCCCATTTCCTAAATTTATATCACATATTGCCAGGTGAGGCTTGTATTTTTTTGCTGCATCAATGGCTTCTTTATGATTATGTGCAACAATGATGCTATAACCTGCTGACTCTAAAATTTCTTGTAAATCAAGCGCTACAATAATTTCATCTTCAAGCAATAAAATTCTTTTTTCCATGATTTATTCTTTATTAAATTTGATATGATGTTTCACGCCATTTATTTTTTCTAAGCTGTGCGTAGCTTTCAGTTGTAAACACATTAGTTTTATTAATTTCATTCCCAAGCTGTTTTCTTTAGTATTTTCTTGCTTTATCCCGTTACCGTTGTCCTGAACTATAATTTCTGTATCATTCTCGTCACTCGAAATTTTGATAAGAATGTCTCCGTGTTCTTTGTTTTTAAAAGCATATTTAAATGAGTTAGAAACGGCTTCATTTACAATTAAGCCTATGGCTACTACTGTTTCAATAGGTAATTTTAAAGCATCATCAATGTCAAATTTAACATCAATTTTTTGTTTATCTACTTTGTAAATTACCTCAAGGTGATTGGCTAAGGTTTTTATATAATTAAAAACTTCAACCATCTCAAAATCACCACTATTGTATAAATTTTGGTGAACTAGGGCCATTGTTTGTATTCTATTTTGAATCGCTGATAAGGTTTCAATTGTATCGGCGTCTTTATTTCTTCTTTTTTGAAGATTTAATAGGCTATACATTACTTGCAAATTATTTTTCACCCTGTGGTGTAATTCTTTTAATAATATTTCATTGTGATTAAATTGCGCTTCGATTTTATCTGAGTGTGCATTGATCATTACATTTTGAGCTTCAATTTTATTTTTAGATTTTGTATTGGCGATACTATTTAAATAAATGGCAGCACTCACTGTTATAGAAATAATTAGAAAAAATAATAGTATTAATAACAGCGTCTTTTGCTGGTTGTTTTGTTTATTGCTATCCATTAAGGATTGCTTGCTTTCTAAAAGTTCACTTCGTCTGTTAGCTACTTCTAATTGTACAAGTAATAATATAGATTGATTTTTTTGAATATTATTGTATAGCGTGTCTCGATAATTATTATAATCATTATAATACATTAAGGCAGAATCAATTTTATTTGATGCTTTATAGTAATCAGAGCTAGTTAATAAGTAATTTAATTTAATTTTTTTTGATATCTTTTCATGTAATAATTGCTTTGAACTGTCTATGTATAATCTTGCTTCTTTTAAATTTTTAAAATGGATATAGCATTTGCTAAGCGCAAGCATTTTTTCAATTTTATTATCAGTGTTTTCATAACTATGTGATATATCGTATTTGAGAATGGTTATTACATTATTGTAATTTCCTTTTTCAATATTGCTAATTACAATTAGTCCCATAAAACATGCTTCCCAGTATACTAATTTGTCATTACTATATTGCTTTGTATTGTTATTAACAATTATTGTATTTTTTGCCGCCTCCAAGCCAAGTTTATAGGTATGCTCTGCACTGTCATATTGCTTCATTTGCATATATAAATCTCCCAATAAAAAATAGTAATTTAACCGTTTTGTAGTGTATGCGGGTGGTATTTTTTCAAAATGCAATAAGTCCTTTTTGGCAGCTTCAAAAAGCCCGCAATCTTTGTATATTTCCCAATAATTATTTATGAAACGATTACTAATACGTTCTTTTCTAATATTAATTGCATTTTCTATATCATTTGATGCTCGATATTCCTCCTCTAATTTTATAAGTACTTGTTCTAATTGCCTCTTGTTTAATTTACTCTTGTTTTTATAAATATTTTTTAGCAAGGGTAGTCCTTTATTAAATTTTGTTTCTGAATGATAAATATAACTTAAGGGTATACTTAATTGAAAGGCTAATTCATTTTCTTTTCTTTTTAATGCAGTAAAATAAACATCTTCAAATTTCTTTTCCCATACTTCAATTTTAAAGGGGTCAATTACATAGTCAGCTGAATTGTTTATACTGTCCCAAAGCTTCATTAAATTAATCCCCTTCGCATCAATTTGATTTTGATTATTATTTTGCCAGCTTGCATATATATTACTGTATTTAAATATTAACAATAACAGTAAAAGGTGATATGCTTTTTTTCTATTCATTTTGAATTTATCACGTGCAATGTATCTATAATAACTTGTATAAAATTTCACTTACCATCCTGGTGACTGCTTATAGAAACTGTATAGAATAGCTTCAATTCAATGTGGTAAAGGTTAATATTGAATTTTATCATATATAATAGTTTTGTAAAATGAGGCTTAAGACTCATTGCTCATTGATGTTATATTTAGTTTATTTGTTATTCGGGATTAATAATTCATTTAACCCTTTATAATAAAAAGCAATGTTATCTAAAACTCATCATAAACACCTTATTTACATATTGCTCACAATACTTTTTTTTAGTTCCTTAAATTCTTTATCAGCTCAAATGTCAAACGCTGGAATTAATTTTCAAGCAGTGGCTAGGGATAAAGAGCAAAATGCAGCAAACAATAGAAAGATTTATGTTAAGTGTACAATAGAAAATAGTTTAACTAATCCAATTGTTATTTATGGTGAGAACCATAATGTCAATACTAATGAATTTGGGATATTTAATTTAGTAATAGGAAAAGGGGTTCGCTTCATGGGAGCAAAAGATATTTATGCTATTGATTGGGCAAAAGGAAATTACTTTTTTCATTTAAAAATTTCCATCACACCTGTTGCACCTGATTTAAATTGGGACTATAATAAAGAGTGGATTGATTTAGGTGCTGTTGAATTTGGAGTTGTTCCTTATGCCATCCAATCCTTGTCTTCTAATGCTGCAGGGTTAGATACAGCTATTTTAAATGCCAAACTGAATATTTCTGATACTGCTAAAATGTTATTACCTTATCAAAAAGCAATACTAATTGGGGATAGTTCAAAATATATAACTCCTTATCAATTCACGCTTAAAGTATTTGACACAAATAGTTTATCTAATAGAATTAATGTGAAATTGTCTAAGTCAGATACTTTGTATTTATCTAAAAGAATTGACTCAAAAATTGCAATTGCTGATTCTACAATTTATGTTACGCCATATCAATTAACATTACAAAAAATAGATACAACCAATATTTCCAATAGGATTAACCTCAAGCTTACTATTTTAGATACTGCAAACATGCTAAGTAATAGATTTGCAAGGGATACTTTTTTCTTATCTAATAGAATCAATTTGAAAGAAGATATTGCTAATAAATCAATTGATGTTAGTTTGGTTGGTGATTTTAATGATATAAAGTACCCATCCGTAAAAGCCATTAAAACCTATGTTGACGCCGCATTAATTTCTGGTGCGCCTGATGCAACTACTATTAATAAAGGTATTTTAATGTTAAACGGAGATTTAACTGGAACAGCAACTAGTCCTTTAGTTGCCCTTAACGCCATTTCTACCAATAAATTACAAGATGCTGCAATTACCGATGCTAAATTAGCGAATGGTATTAGTTCATCTAAAGTGGGACTTGGCAATGTATCAAATCATGCTCAATTATATAGTTTAAATGGATTGACTGCACAGATTCAAAACTTAACAATTCCTGGTTCAATTGGTTTATCTCCTAATTGGACATCAGTGGGCGCAAATCATACTTTAAATATTCCATTAGCTTCTGCAAGTTCAGTTACTGCTGGTTTAATTAGTAAAACGGACTACGATCGATTTACTAGTTCCTACACGAATACCATTAATAGTTTAACTACATTAGGAAATAATGGTACTGCAACATTAAACAGTAATATTTTAAATATTCCTGCTTACACGCTTGTTGGACTAGCGGGTAATGTAAATGCCAATAGTGTTTTTGCAGGACCTTTAACTGGAGCTGCTGGTGTTGCTGGATTTAGAAGTTTAGTCTCAGCTGATATTCCTAATAATGGAGCAAATACAAGTGGTAATGCAGCTACAGCGACTAAATTATTAACAGCGCGAAACATTAACAATGTGTCGTTTGATGGTACAGCTGATATTTCAATAGCTGCTAATACGACCAACCCACTTAATTTTATTGCAACAGGTTTAGGCGTTATTGCAGGTAATAGTTTTAACGGTGCTGTTAATACTGATATTTCTTATAACAGTGTTGGTGCTGCTCCAACAATTGGTTCAACAAGTATTACTACCTTAGGTAACATTTCAACAGGAACATGGGCTGCCAATATTATTGGTGCAAATTTCGGAGGCGCTGGTTCCAATAATGGAATACTAAGAGCTAATGGGTCAGGTGTTGTATCAGTGGCTACTGCTGGTACTGATTTTCAAACGCCTTTAATTTTTTTAAGCCCTTTAGTAAATACATCAAATACCATATCTATTCCACAAGCAAATGGGTTTAATAATGGCTATTTATCAAATGCAGACTGGACAATATTTAATAATAAAATTGATTTAACAGAAAAGGGAATTCAAAATGGGGTAGCAACCTTGGATGTAAATGGAAAGATCCCTGCTTCACAAATTCCTTCTATATCATTTTCAAGCGGCTATGTGGTAACTAGTCAATCTGCAATGTTAGGACTTTCAGTAGCTGTTGTAGGAAGTATCGCAATTAGAACCGATAATAGTAAAAACTATGTATTAAGTGGTTTGCCAGCTACCACATTATCCAATTGGCTTGAGTTATTAATGCCAGCATCCATTTCATCCGTTAATGGTCATACTGAAAGTAGTTTTACCTTAATTACCACTGAAATTCCAGAAGGAACTAATTTATATTATACAACGACTAGGGCTCGAAATGCTATTAGTGCAAACAGTCCATTAACTTATTCAGCAAGTACGGGTATCTTTTCTATTCCTGCTGCATCAACATCTGCTTCAGGTTATTTAACAACAGCGGATTGGAATGTTTTTAATAATAAAATTGGAGCATTTGGTACTCAAACTGCAAATACTTTTTATGCAGGGCCTAGTACTGGTGTAAATGCCACTCCTTCCTTTAGAACAATTGCTGTAACTGATGTACCTACTTTAAATCAAAATACCACAGGCAATGCAGCTACTGCCACTAAACTAGCTGCAACAAAAACAATTAATGGTGTGCCTTTTGATGGTTCGGCAAACATTACCATCTTTTCAAATGTGCCTAGTCCAATTACATTTGATGATAGTGGGTTAGGAGGAATCACGACTACTACTTTTAATGGGTCTGTTGCTAAAACAATTTCATACAATACTATTGGTGCTGCACCAGCGGTTGGTTCTACTGCAATAATTACATTAGGTTCCATTACAACAGGTACTTGGTTAGGTACTGTTATCGACGCGAATCATGGCGGTGCAGGTAATATTAATGGTATTTTAAAAGCAAATGGTTCAGGTGTTGTTTCAGCTGCAAGTTTGGGTGTAGATTTTGAAAATCCTTTAACATTTAATACACCATTATCAAGAACATCGAATGCCATTTCAATGAGTGCGGCAACAACAAGTTCAAGTGGTTATTTAACTTCAACCGATTGGAATTTATTTAATTCAAAACAATCTTCTGTTGTTGCAGGATTGGGTGTTACGGTTAGTGGGGGTAATACGGTTTCAATTGGACAGTCAGTAGCAACAACAGCCTCTCCAACTTTTAGTACGATAACCTTGTCTGGACTCAATGTTGCTGGACTAGTTACGAATACTGCAGGTGGTGTTTTAAGCACTACATCAACAACAGGAACAGGTAGTATTGTAAGGTCCATTAGTCCAACTTTAGTGACACCTATTTTGGGGGATGCTACTGCAACAAGTATCAATGCAGGAACAATTTCATCAACAAGTATTATTGTCTCAGGTGATGTTACAGCAAAGCGATTTAAATTAACGATGCCAACTACAATTACTGCAGCAGCTACCACAAATATTGATTTAAGTGGAGGAAATATATTTACGGTTAATATGGGTTTAAATATTACAACCTTAAATTTAACTAATCCGGTTGTAGGTACTTATTTATTTAAATTTGTACAAGACGCTACTGGAACTAGAGATGTCACTTTCCCTGTAGCATGGAAATGGGCAGGAGGTGTAAGTCCAAGTTTAACCAATACTGCTAATAAAATTGATATAGTGACTTTGATATATGATGGTACTAATTATTATACAACAATTGTTCAAAATTTTTAAGATGAAAAAAAGTATACTAATTATAATTGTTGTAATGCTTACACGAAATTTAATTTTCGCTCAAGTGGTTCCTCAAGGATTTTTAGTAAATCCTGCAATACAAACGGTTACTATTGGATCACAAGTTTGGATGAAATACAATTTGGATGTTACTACTTATCAAAATGGAGAGGTAATTGAACGTGCCGATCTTGCCTTTAATAATAATGTAACCACACCAGGGTGGTGTTATTATGCACATAATGCTGCAAATAATGCAACCTATGGTAAATTATATAATGGTTATGCAGTGAAAGATGCAAGGAATATTTGTCCAGTTGGGTTTAGGGTTCCAACGCAGGCTGACTTCAATACATTAGCTACCTCCATTGGAGGTAATGCAAATGGAGGCAAGTTAAAAGAAACAGGTACTGCACACTGGACAACACCAAATACAGGAGCTACAAATACGACAGGATTTACAGCTTTACCGGGAGGGTACATGGGAAATGCCAACTCCTCATCGAACATAAATAACCAGGGATATTTTTGGACCTCAACGCCCATTACTGGAGGCGGTTCAACCAATTATATAAGGTATTTAGTTTTTTCAAGTGGTGCCTTCACAGAATCTAATTCGTTTGTATTAGAAGGAGGTGTTTCGGTACGTTGTATAAAAAACTAGAAAGTGTTTTTTGAACTAATTATTTTTCGCAGCCTTCATGGTAATTGGAGCAGGTGCTAAAATTGGTTTTAATACATTTAATTTACCATCAATTTTTTGTTCATCTATTTTTAACCCTAAAATATTTGCAATCAACGGGTATACATTTACATTTTCAAATCCTTCTATCAATAGTCCTTTTTTAAAGGCGGGACCCCATGCCATAAAACTTGCTCTCATATCCACTTCCTTATTGTCAAAACCGTGTTTGCCAGGCGTTGGTTTTCTAGTCCCCAAATTAAATACACGATGAATGGTGTTAGGGACTAAAATAATATCACCAAGTCGATTATACCAGTCATCTGATTTTTTATAATGCCAATAATCAGGAGTTTCATCAAAAAGATAAGTTTTGAAATTGGTATCTTTTTTTAACGCAGAATAGGTAGTCATAATTTTACTGCTATCCTTAGCATATAAATGTAAGAGTGCGTCTGACCATGGGATATTAAATTCGTTTTTATTTACTGCAGCAGGATAGCCAAGGGTATTTTCAACATCAACAGTGGTCATGCCATGATCGGAAACAAAAATATAATTTATAGGTAGGTTTAAGGGTGCTAATGCATTTTGCAAAGCATTAATACTACTGTCGACAAATTGAACGGACTTTTGAACCAATGGATTCTCTGGTCCAAAACTATGGGCATCATGGTCAACATCAGGGAAATAAAAAGTAATTAAGTGGGGTCGTTTGTCTTCTGGTAAGGATAGCCAATTTTTTACGGTTTGAATTCTTTGCTGAATAGGGGTAATGTCATTATATAAAAAATGGTAGGTAGGTTTTATACCTTGAATTTCAGCTTCAGATCCCACCCAATAATAACTTGCTGATATCATTTTTTGCTGTTCAGCCATAACCCAAATTGGCGAACCTCCATACCATTTTCCATCAGTTGCCATTTTTTTATTACTCATATTAAACTGGAAACCCGAAGCAATATCTATAAAATTATTATCAACAATACCATGATGGGAGGGGTATAGTCCTGTGGCAATGGTATAATGATTTGGGAAGGTAACACTTGGGAAGGATGGTTGCATATATTTAGCGCGTACTCCAATTTGTTCAATTGTTTTTAAAAAACTAGCGTTGTACTTTTCTGTAAAATCTGCCCTGAATCCATCAGCTGATATCAATATCACATAGGGTTTGGTTTGTTGAACTTTATCATTTTGACGCCCCTGAATAATTTGCTGTGAGGTGTCTTGACTGAAACCAACAGTTGTAATAACAACTGCTATAATGGTTTTAATAATTTTATGATACATGGGTCTCTTTTTTTCTTATAAAAATGCTAATACTCAGTGTAATGATTGCAACAATTATTCCACCAGCAACATCTAATGGAAAATGTTGTCCTAAATATATTCTTGAATATCCACAAGCTATTGCGTATAAAAAACCAATCATTAAAACTGTTCTTTTTGGGAATAAATACACAGTTAATAAAAATAATGTAAAAGCAGTTGCTGTATGGCCAGAAGGGAAACTATTCCAAAAATGCACTTCAACTCCTTTTACAGTATGAATTTGTTCAGGTGCAATATTACTTGCCAATGGTCGACCCACTTTTGCCCAAATGAAATTTTTTGGTATTTGTGTTAATAAAGTAGAGATCAGAAAGTTCATTAAAATGAAAATTGCATCTTTTTTAAACCAACCAAAAATGAATATGAAATAGGGTATCCAAATCCACCCTTCAGCTAAATGGCTAATAAAATTAAATAACAAATCCGCGATATTGCCAAGATCCTTATTTAGCCATAAAAAAACTACTTCTCTTGTATTTAAGTAGCTAAGTAAAAATAGCACTAAGGCGATACCTAAGCTAAAGCCAACGGCTACTTTAAATGTTTTGCTAATTGTTGAATACATGCTTAGGTACTATCTTAATTGCACACAAAATTAATGAATGTTTATAGCTTATAGTCAACTTATTATTTAAATCCTTGTTATATCTTTACGAAATACTATGAACAAGGAAAAAGACCAGATAAAAGTTATTGGCGCAAGGGAACATAATTTAAAAAATTTTGATATCTCCATACCTAAAAATCAATTAGTGGTTTTTACAGGGGTAAGTGGTAGTGGAAAGTCTTCATTGGCCTTTGATACCTTATATAATGAGGGGCAACGAAGGTATATGGAAAGTTTTAGTGCCTATGCTCGTCAATTTATGGGGGATATGGAGCGCCCCGATGTGGATCAAATTACTGGACTGTCACCCGTAATTGCCATTGAGCAAAAAACGACCAATAAAAATCCAAGATCTACCGTTGGGACGGTGACAGAATTATATGACTTTTTAAGGTTATTGTACGCTCGTATTGGAAAAGCCTACAGTTATAATACTGGTAAGCCCATGGTCAAATTTTCGGAAGCTGAAATAGTGCAAAATATATTCACCCAATTCAAGGATAAGAAAATTAATTTATTATCACCCGTCGTGCGCGGTAGAAAAGGGCATTATAGAGAATTGTTTGAAGAAATCCGTAAAAAGGGGTTTGTAAAAGCCAGGGTTGATGGAGAAATTATTGAGTTAAGACCAAAGTTTCAAGTGGATCGTTATAAAATACATGACATCGAAATAGTAGTAGACCGAATTCCAATAACTGATGCAATGAAAACAAGACTTGGTGAAAGTGTTGCTCAATGTTTGAAAATGGGTAATGACTTACTATTTTTATTGGAAGAAGGTAAAACAAAAGTGGTTCAGTTCTCAAAACAATTAATGTGCTTGGAAACTAGTTTAAGTTATGAGGAACCTTCGCCAAATAGTTTTTCATTTAACAGTCCATATGGTGCTTGTCCGGTTTGTAAAGGATTGGGTAATGTTTATGCAATTGATTTGAATTTAATCATGCCCGATAATTCCCTTAGTGTTAACGCAGGTGGTATAGCGCCTTTAGGAGAAGCCCGCGAAGCAAGTGTATTCACACAAGTAAAGCAGTTTGCAAGAAAACATAAAATAAGCTTGGATAAGCCAATGAAGGATTTGTCCAAAGAGCAAATGGATTTGATTTTATTTGGCGATAAAAATATCACTAATAGTTTTGACTTGGATTTAAATGACGAAGACATTCCTGATGCCTATACCGGTAGCTATGAAGGTATTGTACCCATGTTAAAGCGATGGTTTACTTCCTCCCAAAGCACCGATCATTTAAAAGGATGGGTAGAAAGTTTTATGGAACTAAATACTTGTTCCACTTGTAATGGTACAAAATTGAGAAAAGAAAGTTTATGGTTTAAAGTAAACGATCAAAATATTGCCGCTTTGAACGATATGCATTTGGATGATTTGCAACAATGGTTTTTAGCGCTACCTAAAAAATTAGATAAAAAAGACACTCAAATTGCAGCAGGGATATTAAAAGAAATTGATGATCGTATTTCCTTTTTGATGAATGTTGGCTTGTCTTATTTGTCATTAAGCCGTCCATCCAAATCACTCAGCGGTGGAGAATCACAACGTATTCGTTTGGCTACTCAAATTGGATCTCAATTACAAGGCATCACCTATATATTAGATGAACCAAGTATTGGCTTGCATCAAAGAGACAATCAGCGATTAATCACTGCATTGAAACAATTAAGAGATATAGGAAATACGGTTTTAGTAGTAGAGCATGATAAGGATATCATGATGGCTTCAGACTATTTGGTTGATATTGGGCCACGTGCAGGTATTCATGGTGGACATATTGTAGCGCAGGGCACCCCCAAAGAAATAATTAAGTTAAAATCAGAAACTGCATTGTATTTAGCAGGCAAAAAAATGATTGAAGTGCCTGCTGAACGAAGAAAGGGTAATGGAAAAACAATTGTAATTAAGGGTGCAACTGGTAATACTTTACGAAAAGTAGATTGTGAATTTCCATTGGGTAAATTTATAGTAGTATCGGGAGTGAGTGGAAGTGGGAAGAGCACCTTAATTAATGAAACTCTTTATCCTATCTTATCTCAGTTTTGTTATAACAGCAAGACCAAGCCAATGCCATATAGTAAGGTGACAGGATTAGAGCATATTGATAAAGTAATTGAAATTGATCAATCTCCAATTGGAAGAACACCGCGCAGTAATCCTGCAACTTATTGTGGTTTTTTTACAGATATAAGAACTTTGTTTGCTTCTGTTCCGGAAGCCAAAATTAGGGGGTATCAAGCTGGGCGCTTTTCATTTAATGTAAAAGGAGGTCGCTGTGAGGTTTGTGAAGGAGGTGGAATGCGCGTAATTGAAATGAATTTTTTGCCTGACGTTTATGTGCATTGTGAAAAGTGTGGAGGAAAAAGGTATAATCGCGAAACTTTGGAAATTCGATATAAAGGGAAGTCCATAAGCGATGTTTTAAATATGACAGTTGAAGA
>CANETM010000024.1 GCA_947441205.1 Bacteroidota bacterium
CAGTAACAGTTGCCTATAAAGGAAGTGTTGCGCATCATGATAGTAGCGGTGGGGGTGGTATAATAGCTGAAGGTGATGTTCAATGGATGACTGCAGCAAGTGGTTTGTTGCATAAAGAATACCATAGTGAAGACTTCAGCAAAACAGGGGGAGATTTTCAAATGGTTCAATTATGGGTAAATCTTCCTGCTAAGGATAAAATGAGCACACCTAAATACCAAGCAATAACCAATGCTCAAATACCTAAAATTCCTGTTCCTCAAAATGGAGGTTTAGTGGAAGTAATTGCAGGTACTTATGAAGAAAATAATGGGGCGGCTACTACCTTTTCACCTGTGCATATGTTAAATGCAAAGTTAAACGAAGGTGGAGAAGCCATTTTCAACTTTCCAGCTCATTTCAATACTGGATTATTAGTTATTGAAGGTAGCGTTATCATAAACGGTAGTGAGGATGTACCATTGGATCATTTCGCTTTGTTCACCAATAATGGGGAATCCTTTACGATAAAAGCAACTGAAAACAGTGTTGTATTAATTTTATCAGGAGATCCCATCAAAGAACCTATTGCTGCTCATGGACCATTTGTGATGAATACACGTCAAGAAATTATGCAGGCATTTGAGGATTATGAAAATGGAAAATTTGGAGAATTGATTGATTAGAATTGACCAAAATTTTGATAGCTATGAAAACTTGTAGACTTATTTTTTTGTTCCTATTTATTTTAATTTTTTCTAAGACAGCTGTTGCTCAATTTGAAATTAAAATTAAATCAACTAATACCTATGATAGCATAGCATACTTAAGAGGTGTTGTGTTTGATGATAAAAATTATATTCCCAAAGACACTATAGCACTATATAAAGGGTCAAATACTATAAAGTATAATAAATCAATTGTTGGGGGTATCTACTTTTTATATTTTCCAAAAAGCAAACAAAAAATTTATTTAACACTCGAGAATAACGACAAAATAAATTTAACAATTACGGATGCTAATTATATCAATTCCATAAAAACCAATAGTCTAAAAAACGATAGTTTTTTTGCCTACCAAAGATTTGAAAAAACTTTTTCTAATGTAGACAGTTCCTATGATTTACAAATAAAACAAGGTAAAAAATTTAACCTTGCTCAAAAGGCTGCTTTTTTCGAAATAAAAAACAAACAGTTGGGTAATTCTAGAAATGCAATCATGAAAACATTAAAGCCTTCGTCTGCAATGTATTTATACTTCGATGCTTTAAATAAATTAGATGCATCAGTTCCCAATCGTAAACAATTTGATTTACGAACAAAGTTTTTTCATTCCTTCGATTTGAATGCACCTAAATTATTGTTTACACCAGTCATCAGGCAAGTGCTAACTGAATATTTATCTTATTACCCTTTACAAGCTGATTCTATATTAAAAGGAGTTGACACCATTATGCAAAATCTTGATTGTAAAGGGAAAGCTTATCCTTATGTTTTTGATCAGCTCACCAAAATTTTAAAAAATCGAGAAATTCAGAACAATACAGTTGCTTACACTTATTTTATTAATAAGTACGTGAAGCTTAATAAATGTAAATTTCTTGAACCGAGATTGGAGAAACAATTTTTGGAGGAATTAGATAAATTGTCAATCCTGTCTTCACAGGATACGAGTTTAAATATTATTTTGAAGGACACTTCAGGAATCGAACAAAATATGTATGACTTTGCGAAACTTCATGACTTGACCTTAATCACCTTTTTTGATCCAACCTGTGAACATTGTAAAGTGGAGTTACCTAAAATGGATAGTGTTGTAAATTTATTGGAACAACAATTTGTTCGTAAAATTGGCAAGTTTACGGTTTGCAATGACATGGGAACGCAACCTGATGTATGGAAGGCATTCATTAGAGAAAATAAATTATTCAATGATTATATACACGTTAGCTTGGGTTCCAATAATGATATTAGAAAGGCTTATGATGCATATACGAATCCACTTTTTTACTTAATTAATAAGGAGGGTAGGTTTGTTGGGAAAAAAATCAGTGTCAATACCCTACGAAAGGTGATTTTAAACTATGTTCAATCGGAGAAATAACTATTTAATTTCAACATATTTAATTAAATTTGTTTTCTAAATATTTTATATGAAAAAAGTCTTTTTAGCAACATTATTCATTTTAGGTGCTTTTGCAGTGAATGCTCAAACAACTCCTGCACCAACTGATATCACAAAAGTGTTGAAATTCACTAATGAAAATTATGATATGGGTAAAATCGTAACTGGTAAGCAAACTGAGTTTACGGTTGATGTTGAAAATATTAGTAACGCACCAGTGACCTTGGACAATGTAATGGTAGGTTGTGGTTGCACTACCCCAAGATATACTAAGGGTCAAGTGTTAGCTCCAGGTGGTCACGCTTCAGTTGTACTAGGTTTTAATGGTAGTGCAAGTGGTGCTTTCTCTAAAGTAGCTACTTTGTTTTTTAGTGGTAATTTAACTAAGCAGGTAAGTTTCCATGGTGAGGGGGTTCCTCAATAGGAAATTTCAATATATTTTAAAAAAGGTCATCCGTTGGGTGGCCTTTTTTGTTTTAAGCTTGTAAGGGATTAGCTCCCTTTGGTCGCTGATCCTTGAGTGGGGGGCTTCAATAGGCTCAAAAACCAGTGGCTTCGCCACTAGTTTTTTGTTACCAAAAGGGCTATGCCCTTTTAACACTTTTCTTCAAAATTTTGCATAAAAGCAAGCTTTATGCCTCATTTTTCGAAATGTTTATTCACTTCGTGACTTCGGAAAACAAAAAAACCACGATAAATCGTGGTTTTTGAGCCTATTGGCGGAGAGTTAGGGATTCGAACCCCAGGACCTGTTACAGTCAACAGTTTTCAAGACTGCCGCAATCGACCGCTCTGCCAACTCTCCGCGGCAAATGTAGTAACTGAATCCCAATTATGCAAAAAAAACATATAATAATTGTGGCTAAATGAAAGTCCTAATTCATTGACTACCATGTATCTTTACAAAAATGGAATAAGTGAAAGAATTATTTGCATTAAATGGTTTTTTTTGGAAATATAGATTTCGGTTTTTTTCTGGAATATTATTAGTTATTGCAACAAACTATTTAGCAGTTTTGTCTCCACAAATTACTGGCTATGTTGTGAATCTTGTTCAAGAAAAGATATTAAAGGGACAAGCGGTGCAAAATGTACACGATGATTTAATTATTTCTATAATAGCTTCCTTTAGTACTCAATTTCAATTTAGTTTTCCTGCATTGATTACTTTTTGTAGTATAATCATATTGGTTTTAGCAATATTTCGTGGGGTATTTATGTTTTTCATGAGACAAACCATAATTGTCATGAGTAGACATATTGAATATGATCAAAAAAATCAAGTGTTTGCTCATTATCAAAAACTAGATACCGAGTTTTATAAAACACATAGTACAGGTGATTTAATGAATAGAATGGCTGAAGACGTAAGTAGGGTTAGAATGTACACAGGGCCATCAATCATGTATTTGATTAACTTAATATCTATAATTGGATTTTGTTTGTTTAATATGTTTACTAAAGATTTAGAATTAAGTTTATATGTTTTGGCACCCTTACCTGTATTAGCAATTACAATTTATATTGTGAATACAGTAATCAATAAAAAAAGTGAACAGATACAAGAACAACTATCAGATTTAACAACAAATGCACAAGAATCTTATTCTGGTATTAGAGTTATAAAATCATTTGTTCAAGAGTCTGCAATGCTTGGATTTTTTAAGAAAAATAGCGAGCTATATCGAAAAAGTGCAGTTGGGTTAGCTAGTGTTGAAGCTTTCTATACACCAACCATGTCATTAATGATTGGTATTAGCACGTTACTTACTATTTTCCTTGGCGGTATTCAAGCGTATCATGATCCAAGTAAAGTGGGTATTATCATTGAGTTTGTTTTTTATATCAATATGTTAACTTTCCCGGTAAGTGCAATTGGTTTAACGGCTAGTATGATTCAACGTGCTGCAGCGTCTCAAAAAAGATTAAATGAATTCCTAGCAATTCAGCCAACTATTCATAGTGGCAATAATGAAATTAAGAATAACATTAAAGGGAATATTATTTTTGAAAATGTTGATTTAGTTTATCCTCATTCAGGGGTAAAAGCAGTTGCTGATTTTAATTTAGAAATCAAAGCAGGGCAAAAAGTATTAATTCTTGGAAAAACAGGTTCTGGCAAATCCTCCATTGCGCAACTCATATCAAGAATGTATGACCCAACTAAAGGGAAAATTTTAATTGACGGACAAGATATTAAATCAATGCCGTTGCAAGCCTATAGAAAGCAAGTTGGCTATGTTCAGCAGGATGTATTTTTGTTTAGTGATTCCATTATGAACAATGTACAATTTGGATTGACTGATTTAACAAATGATAATACTAAACATATTGAAGCCACCAAAACTGCAAATGTTTATAATGAAATTAATCAATTACCAAAACAGTTTCAAACAACAGTAGGGGAAAGAGGTACTACTTTAAGTGGTGGGCAAAAGCAAAGAATTTCCATAGCCAGATCAATTATTAAAGAGCCATCCATTTTTGTTTTTGATGATTGTTTAAGTGCTGTTGACACTAAAACGGAACAATCTATTTTAAAAAATTTAGCGTCTAATATCCATCATAAAACGGCTATTTTTATAACCCATCGTATATTTTTCACCTATCAATTTGATGTTATTATCTACTTGGAAGAAGGCAAAATTGTAGAAATTGGCACACACGAAAGTTTGTTAGCCAAAAAAGGTCTTTATGCCGAACTTTATAGCCTACAACAAACCCAAGAAAATTCATAAATAAATAATTTCAAAAATCCAACCAATTTATATATTTTAGACTATTAAATGAAATTTTCAAAATATGGACAACGAGCAATTTGAGCAGTATGATAAAAAAATAGAAAGTGTTTATAGTACTAGAATCCGCGCAGGGAAGAGAAGGACTTATTTCTTTGATGTAAGAGCAACTCGTGGGAATGACTACTTTTTAACGATTACAGAAAGTAGAAAACGTTTCGATAATAATGGGTATGATCGACATAAAATTTTCTTATATAAAGAAGATTTTAATAAATTTTTAAAAGCTGTAACGGAAGCGCTTGATTTTGTGAAAACTGAATTGATGCCTGATTTTGATTTTGATGCATTTAATCATGAAGACGCTTTTGCGGCTGATAATTATGGAACCAACCCATTGCAGACTGCACCGAATGATTTAGAAGTAAATAGGGATCATGTTGCTGATGTTGCAATTCAAGTTGAACAATCAACAGCAGTAACTGAACCAGAACCAGAACCAGAACAAGATATTGACCCATCTACCATTACTGAAAAGAAACCTTTGGAAGCACGTGATTCAAATGCAAGTCAAGGCGATAATTTGAGTAATGAAGAAGTAGATAAATGGTAGTTTGATAAATGCTTTGACTACAGCTGTTTAGTCATCCAAATATCACATCCGCAGTGCCCACTATTTCCCAAAGGTTGATTGATTCTCACAAAGCCCACTTTTTCATATATTGAAACTGCTTTTGAGAGCTCAGGCATTGACTCAAGGTATACTTGATTATATCCATTTTGTTTAGCCCAATGCATGGATTGCAATAATAATTTTTTCCCTAAACCAGTTCCTCTGGCTGAACTGTCTAAATATAATTTAACTAATTCGCAAGTACCTTCAGGTAGGTTTATAGTTGGATAAATGCCACAACCTCCAACAATTACATTATTGATTGTTGCAACAAAATAAAATGACCCTGGAGATCTGAATAATTCAAAAAGTGCATCTGTAGTTGGATCAAAATATACAGTACCAGGTTTATTTGCTCCAAATTCAGTTAAAGTATTTCTAATTACTTTAGCAAGTGCAATATTATCAGTCGGCTCTATTGGGCGTATTATAATTTGATCCTCCATGTTTTATTAGTTATGCTTTTTTCCAATGCTTGTATTGATTAATTAGTCCATTTGTTGAACTATCATGACCACTTACTAATTCGTTGTCAGCTAATTCAGGTAAAATCATATTTGCTAATTGTTTTCCTAATTCAACGCCCCATTGATCGTAACTAAATATGTTCCAAATGACACCTTGTGTGAAAATTTTATGTTCATAACTAGCAATTAAAAATCCTAATGAATTGGGTGTTATTTTTTTAATTAAAAAAGAATTCGTTGGTTTGTTCCCTGCAAATACTTTAAATGGAGTTAAAAAATCAATTTGTTTTGAAGTTAATTTCTTGGCTTCTTTTAATTCATTAGTAACTTCATTTTGTGTTTTTCCATTAAGTAATGCTTCGGTTTGCGCAAAGTAATTACTTAATAATTTATCATGATGATCGCCAATTGGATTATGTGATTGAGCTGGTGCAATAAAATCACATGGGATCATTAAAGTGCCTTGGTGAATTAATTGGTAAAATGCATGTTGTCCATTGGTACCTGGCTCACCCCAAATTACAGGACCTGTAGCATAATTTACTGCTGTGCCTTTTCGATCAATATATTTGCCATTACTTTCCATATTGCCTTGTTGGAAATAGGCCGCAAATCGATGCATGTATTGATCATAAGGAAGAATGGCTTCACTTTGTGCACCAAAAAAATTGGTATACCAAATACCCAATAAAGCCATTATTACTGGCATATTTTTATCGAAAGAAGTTTGCTTAAAATGAAGGTCAGCATCATGCGCGCCCTTTAATAAGGACTCGAAGTTTTCAAATCCAATTGTTAATGCAATAGATAATCCAATCGCACTCCATAATGAATATCTGCCTCCAACCCAATCCCAAAATTCAAACATATTTTTACTGCTAATACCAAAATCATTAACCGCTTTCTCATTCGTACTTAAAGCAACAAAGTGTGTAGCGATATGTTTTTCGTCTTTCGCATGTTGTAAAAACCAAGTCCTAGCGGTGTGGGCATTAGTCATTGTTTCTTGTGTAGTGAATGTTTTGGAAGCAACTAAAAATAAGGTTTCTTCTGCATTCACTTTTTTCAAGGTTTCAGCAATATGGGTGCCGTCAACATTACTTACAAAATATACTTGAATACCTTCAATCCAATATGGCTTTAATGCTTCTGTCACCATTACAGGACCTAAGTCACTTCCGCCAATTCCAATATTTACTATATTTTTTATTTTTTTTCCTGTAAACCCTTTATGATTACCACTGTGAATAGATTCACAAAATGTTTTCATTTGATTCAATACACGCTTTATTTCGGGCATGATATCATTTCCATCAACCAAAACTTGATCATCAGAAAAATTCCTTAAAGCAGTATGCAAAACAGCTCTGTTTTCTGTTTCATTTATGGCTTGTCCAGCAAATTGTGCTTCAATAGCTTCTTTTAAAGAACATTCATTTGCTAATTGCAATAATAATTGCATTGTTTTTTCTGTAATAATGTTTTTTGAATAATCAAACAGAATTTCTTTAGTAGCTATTGAATAATTTTCAAATCGTTTTGGGTCAGCAGCAAATAAATCTCTCATGTGTTTACGACTCATCTCTTCCTCATGATGTTTTTTCAATACAAACCAGGCCTGTGTAGTCGTTGGATTAGTTCTTTGTAACATTTTTACTTATTATTTTTGATCGCTTTTTATTTATTATTTAATTATAATGAATTTATAATTTCAATTGTTTTAGCTAAATCGTTTTCTGATATATCTAAATGAAATACAAATCTTACTTGCGTAGGTGTCATGGCAATTGCTAAAACGCCTTTTTCTTTTAAGGTAGCTACCAGCTGTGGAGCTGTATATTTTCCACCAATCGTTGCTATAATAATATTGGTTTCAACCCCTAAAATGGAGGTTACAAATTCTTTTTTCTCTAAAACATCACTTAATGTTTTTGCATTTTTATGATCATCGGCTAAACGTTCAATATGATGATCTAGTGCATAAATACCTGCAGCTGCCAAATAACCAGCTTGTCGCATTCCTCCACCAAATACTTTTCTCCAGCGTCTAGCTTTTGTTATAAATGAATGGGAACCAATTAAAACACTTCCAACTGGCGCACCTAAACCCTTACTTAAACATATTGAAATTGAATCGAATATATTACCATATTCAATAGCGGCTTCTTGTTTATATACTAAAGCATTGAACAACCTTGCACCGTCTAAATGTAATGCTAAGCCATGTTGTTCAGTTACCTTTTTAATGTTTTTAAACTCATTAAAATCATAGCATGCACCACCACCTCGATTACTAGTATTTTCTAAGCTCACTAAACGAGTTATGGGTTTATGAACATCCTGGGCATTAATTCCAGATAAAACCTGTTCAGCGGTTACCCGTCCTCGGTCACCATGAAGTAATTTAACCGAGCATCCCGAATTGAAAGCTATACCACCACCTTCATACTGGTAAATATGAGACAATTCATCACAAATTACCTCATCTCCAGCCTGCGTATGGGTTTTAATGGCTAATTGGTTGGTCATAGTGCCACTTGGGCAAAATAAACCAGCCTCCATACCAAATTTAGCTGCTGTTATACGTTCTAAGGAAATAATACTGGGATCTTCACCAAAAACATCATCTCCAACTGGGGCAGATTGCATAAATGCTAACATACCAGCGGTTGGCTTGGTGACGGTATCGGATCGGTAGTCAATCATACTACGAAGATAATTGGAGAGGGGGGATTTACCTTAAAAAATGTACTTAAAATGTTGTTTAAGTCCTTATTAATCAATATTTGTAAATTTAAATACAAAAATGTACCTTTGCCGACTGATATCACTATACTATTTTAGTGTTTCTGTCGTTTTATACTTAAATAATTCATTGCATGAGGCAGCTTAAAATTGCTACACAAATCACGAATAGAGACTCTCAAGCGGTTGAAAAATATTTACAAGAGATTTCTAAAATTTCGATGATTAACCCAGAAAGGGAAACAACTTTGGCGCAACAAATCAAAATGGGTGACCAACGTGCGTTGGATGAATTAGTTCAAGCGAACTTGCGTTTTGTTGTATCTGTTGCTAAGCAATATCAACACCAAGGTTTATCCTTGAGTGATTTAATTAATGAGGGAAATCTTGGCTTAATTAAAGCAGCACAACGTTTCGATGAAACTAAAGGTTTCAAATTCATTTCTTATGCGGTATGGTGGATTCGTCAATCTATTTTACAAGCATTGGCTGAGCAAGGTCGTTTAGTACGTTTACCACAAAATAAAATTGGTACATATAATAAAGCTAATAAGGCTTACATGGCATTTGAGCAAGAACATGAGCGTGAGCCTTCAACCGAAGAGCTAGCTGGTATCTTAGAAATGTCTGAAACTGAAATTAATAATATTTTCCAATCTAATACACGTCACACATCATTGGATGCGCCAGTTCATGAAGCAGAAGATGTTGCTATGGGTGATTTATTACAAGGTGGAGACGATACTGACGAAGATGTTATGAAGGATTCATTAAGAGAAGAAATTCGTCGTGTATTGAAATCATTAAGTCCAAGGGAGGCTGAAATTGTTAATGCATATTTCGGATTAGATGGCGAAAATGGAGTTACCATTGAGCAAATTGGAATTAAATACGATTTAACAAAAGAAAGAATTAGACAAATTAAAGAACGTGCTATTAAACGTTTGCAAAAAGCAAGATATAGTAATGCGTTAAAAGCTTATTTGGGCTAATTTTTTCTGCTCCTTTTATAAAATATAAAGGCTTGAAAAAATCATTAAATTATTTTTTAGCCCCTCGTCGGGGCTAATGAATAACAATATCATAAAAAGCCCCAACGATCCTATTGATTTGTCGGGGCTTTTTTTTACCTAATGTTGAAGCTAATAATATTTATATAGTAGTGTTAAAAAAGAAATCATGGAAACAGAAAAAGTAAGCATATTAATTGTAGGATCAGGCCCAGCAGGTTACACAGCAGCAATTTATGCTGCACGTGCAAATATGAAACCATTATTATATCAAGGAATACAACCAGGTGGTCAATTAACCATTACTACTGAAGTTGAAAACTATCCTGGATTTCCTGAAGGAATTCAAGGACCTGAAATGATGGTAAATTTTGAAAAACAAGCCGCTCGAATGGGTACAGATATCCGTTATGGTTTGGCAACAAAAGTAGACTTTAGCGGTGACGTTAAAAAAGTTTGGATAGATGATGAAAAAATAATTGAAGCTGATGCGGTAATTATTTCAACTGGTGCTAGTGCAAAATGGTTAGGCATTCCAAGTGAGGAACGTTTAAATGGATTTGGAGTAAGTGCTTGTGCGGTTTGTGACGGATTCTTTTTTAAAGGAAAAGAAGTTGCCATAGTAGGTGCTGGTGATACAGCTGCTGAAGAAGCACATTATTTATCTAAAATGTGTACTACGGTTCATATGATTGTGCGTAAGGAACAAATGAAAGCAAGTAAAGTAATGCAGGACAGAGTGTTGAATACACCCAATATTAAAGTGTATTTTAATACTGAAACAGATGAAATTTTAGGCGAAAAAACGGTACAAGCTGTTCGTGTTAAAAATAATATTACGAATGAATTAAAAGAAATACCTGTAAGCGCATTTTTCGTAGCTATTGGTCATAAACCCAATAGTGATATTTTTAAGGACTATTTAAATATGGACGAGACTGGCTATATATTAACTGAGCCAGGTACAACCAAAACAAATATTGAAGGTGTTTTTGCATCCGGTGATGTACAAGATAAAAATTATCGTCAAGCAGTAACTGCTGCAGGAAGTGGGTGCATGGCAGCATTGGATGCCGAGCGTTATTTAACTGCAAAAGGTCATTAATATGCCTACTCATATCATGAGCATACAATTAAATAATGTTGAATTTTATGGATATCATGGTTTATACAAGGAAGAGCAAATTTTAGGTAATACCTTTTTAGTGAACCTATCAATTGACTTTATTCCTGAAGTAACTAAGATTAATTCAATACATGAAACTATTGATTATGTGATGGTTTATGATTTAGTAAAGGAGAGGATGCAAACAGTAAGCCCATTATTAGAAACCATTGCGGAAGATATTGCAAATGCTATTTTTGAAAAATTTCCCATCGCACAAAAAGTTACTTTAGAAATCACAAAAACGAAAGTTTTTATCAATTCATTAAATGGGAATATGTCTGTTTCCGTTATTAAAATCCGGTAAGAAATTGTAGCTGTTTTTTAAATTCGTTTACCAACCCATTTTTTTGATTTTATATACCAATAAGAAGGTATAAGGAGCGTAATCCAATATATAATTTCACACATCCATCCAATTGTGATAGGCAAATTAAAGTATTCAATAGTTAAATAAGCGTATGCTAAGTATATAATTATTGCAACAAATTCAATGGCTAAATTAATTTTGGATTGACCTGTACCTGTTACACCATTTAACCAAATTGTGGCAATTGACATGAATAATAAAGCAATTGAAACAACTCGGAGTACAGGAATACCTTCTTGCATAAATCCTTCCCCTTGGCCATAGATTGATAAAAATTGAGTAGCAAAAACATTTAATAATATACAAACAACTAATGCAAATCCAAAACTCCATTTGACAATTCTATTAATTAACGGGATCACTTCTTTTTCTAAATTCTGACCTATAATATTACTTACCATTGTATTTGAAGCAGTCGCAAAAGCCCATGTAAAGCTTCCAAAAAAACCAAATATATTTCGCATTGCATTTGAAACTGCTAATGCTTGCTCGCCTCGGTGCTCAATAAGGATATAAAAAAATTCCCAGCTTATAATGCTAATCATGTACTGCATTATAATGGGGGATGATTGAATAAGTATTAATTGGATATAATCCCAACGAAAATTAAAATGCTTAAACAACTCAAA
>CANETM010000025.1 GCA_947441205.1 Bacteroidota bacterium
TCTAATTTAATTTTGGATGGCGAAACCTATACAATCGGATTAGCCGCTACAACAGCTTCTTTGTATTATTCTGCATTAGAAAATGGCACTAGATATGAAACCACTATTAACTTGAAAAAGTAATTTTAACTCATGCCATAAACATAAAGAGATATAATTATATCTCTTTATGTTTATTATCCATTCTTTCGTTGTAAGTTAGTGGCTCATTTTTCCAATTTTTGTTATAGGAAACAAACATGGCAATCCAAATAGACCTTGACAAACGCATAAAAACGGGTTGTAACAATACAACTAACCCTATGGAGCCAAACATCCAATAAAATATTCGATTATCATCTAGATCAAAGGTCATTCCTATTAATACTTTCCAAGCTACGAAAGTGGAAACAAAATAAGCGACCATCAAGGCATAACTCACATAGCCTGTACCAACATAAAAACCAACTTCAATTTCAGTGGGTTGTCCGCATACCGGACAGTTGTCATTCATAGTAGTCATCTTAGAAAAATCATACGGGTTATTACTTACAAATAATTTACCCTCACGGCACCTTGGGCATTTATTTGAGAATATGCTTGCAAATATATTTTTTGGCATGGCGCGAAGGTATGAAATATTAAACGAGCATACATTATGATTCAATAACTTGTTCCATTCTAATACCTCTTGACCCTTTAATGAGAATAGTTCTATTTTTAAACTGCTGTTGAGCTAGCCAAGCTTTTGCATCTAATGCATTAGGAAAGTATAAGAAGTGATGAGTGCATTTTTCAAAATCTCCTCCAACTAATATCACCTTTTCCCATTCATTTTTTTCTAATAAATGAACGAGTGCTTGATGTTCTGCTAAACTGGTATTACCTAATTCCTTCATGCCTCCAATACAAACAATTTTATTTTGTGCGTTTAACTTTGCGAAATTTTCGATAGCCAATTGCATACTACTTGGGTTTGCATTATAGGCATCTAAAATAACATCATTATTATTCCACTTTAGTAATTGTGAGCGACTATTGGTTGGCGTATAATTTTCAATCGCATTTTTTATTTTTTCTGGAGGCACATTAAAATATAATCCAATACTCACTGCCGCCAATATATTTGGTAAATTATATTCACCTACTAATTGTGATTGAATCATTTGAATAGGGGAGCCGTTTGTAAAATTCACTTGTAAAAAACCATTCACTGTGTTAGCATTTGCTTGTAAATTTCCGGACGTATTTCCATAGGTAATCACTTTATCAATACCCTCACTCATATTAACTAAGTAATCATAATCACTCATTACAAAAGCAGCTCCATTGTATAAACGCAAGGACTCAAATAATTCACCCTTACCTTTTTTTACACCTTCTTCCGATCCAAATCCTTCTAAGTGTGCTTTGCCACAATTGGTTATTAATCCATAATTAGGCATTGCATATTCGCAATAACTTGCAATTTCATATAAATGATTGGCGCCCATTTCGATAACGGCCATTTCGGCATCCATGCCTATACTTAATAAGGTAAGCGGTACTCCAATATGATTATTTAAGTTTCCTTGTGTGGTATAGGTTTTAAAATGGCTTGATAATACTGCAAAAACTAATTCCTTAGTTGTTGTTTTTCCATTGCTTCCTGTAATGCCAATAAATGGAATATTAAATTGTGCTCTATGATGTTTTGCCAGGCTTTGTAATGTAGTTAGTACATCATCTACTTGTAGTATTCTGTTTTCAAATGCCTTGCTATTTTCAATTGGCTCATCAACAATGGCGAAGCTTGCTCCATTTTCAAGTGCAGCAATTGCAAAATTATTTCCATTAAAATTGGGTCCTTTTAAAGCAAAATATAAGTCCCCTGATTTTAATTTTCTAGTATCGGTTTGTACTTGAGGGTGCAGCTTGTACTGTTCGTATAAAAATGAAAGGGAGGGAAGCTTCATTGTAAAAGAGGTTAACTATTGATAGCAGTGAGCAGGCAAGTTGCAGTCGCGACAAGTCCTTCTTGTCGTCCAGTAAAACCCATTGTCTCCGTAGTCGTCGCTTTTATTGATATATCCTTATCACCAATGTGTAAAATAGATGCTATACAATTTTGCATTTCAATTACATAAGGTTTTATTTTAGGAGCTTCTAAACAAAGCGTCGCATCAATATTTACAATTTGATAACCTTGTGCGGTGATTAAATCGTATGTGCGGGCTAATAAAATTTTACTATCAATATTTTTATAAGCATTGTCAGTGTCTGGGAAATGAGTTCCAATATCTCCTAAGCTCAATGCGCCAAGTAATGCGTCACAAATGGCGTGTAATAAAACATCGGCATCACTATGACCTAAAGCCCCTTTTGTATGTGGAATTTTTATACCTCCAATCCATAAATCACGACCTTCCACTAATTGGTGAAAGTCTATTCCTGAACCAATGCGCAATTTCATTCAATTATTTTTTAAACAGACGCTTGTACCAAGGCTTTGATTTATCTGTTGCTTCACTAGCTGCATCAAAACCAAAAGCAGAAGATACACATCGGAATCCAATGGTACTGGTTGATTGATCTTGATCCATATATCTTCTAGTACCTGGGTTAAGCCAATATGGTCTGTCTTTCCAGCTACCTCCTTTATATACTCTTGACTTATTCGATATTAGTGTATTTACATCTGAATCATACTGAGCTACTTCAGGATCGTCACCATCTAAAGTGCTATCTCCCCTATATGGATTAAAGTCATCCATATCCACGCTACTTAAAGGTCTATATAAATCAGCAACCCATTCATTCACATTACCATTTAGATTAAATAAACCAATTCTTGTAGGTGTAAAACTATTTACTTTAGAAGGGAAACCTGCGCCATCATTTGAATAGCCAATCATACCCATATAGTCGCCTCTGCCATTTTTAAAATTGGCAACAAACATACCTTGATCTGCTTTTTTGGTATTTCTGATACTTTCATTTCCACTTGTGCTCCAAGGGAATGGAGAATCAGATTGTGAAACACTTGCATTTGGGTGACTAGAATTTGAACCCGCTTTAGGATTCTTGAAATTAGAAACATAGTTTTTCGCACTTGATACTTTCGCCGCATACTCCCATTCTGCTTCAGTTGGTAATCTAAAGTCAGGCACCATAATAAATTCTTCCCCTGATTTTCTCAATTTTGAATTTGGTTTTTTACCACCATAATCTAATTTTTCTTTCCCAACCATTTTACCAATATATTGTTGCTTCTTATTCAATAATCCATAAAATCTTAAAGTATTTTCATTGGCTCTGTCCGTTCTCCATCTGCAATATTTTGTAGCCTTTTCCCAATTAACACCTACTACTGGATAATCATTGAATGCTTTAGCTCTGAAATAACCAAGTATCATTGGCTCATTATAGGCTAAAGGTGATTTCCAAACCAGTGTATCAGGAAGTGCTTCTATTGCTAAGTCTTTGTATTGTGCTGAATCCTTCCCTAACTTTTCTAACCAATGGGTATAATCTCTGTAAGTTTTGTTGCTCACTTCATACTTATCTATTCTAAATGAGCTTACAGTAACACGTCTTAATGTATTATTCCATTGTCTCATTTCATTTTCTTCGGTATTCATGCCCATGCCAAATGTTCCACCATGAACTAGAACCATATTATCGTAGGGGTCATTTTTAATAGCTGCTAATTCAATTGAATTTGCCTTATTTGATTCCAATGTTGAAACCAAAGTTGGACTCAATAAAAGAATACCAAAAAACAATAAAATACTGTTAATAAAATTCATATAAATAATTTATTCAAATTCAAGTTTAATGCTAAAGCGAAGATAGTTCGTTTTTTACTTATTTAATCATCAGAATACCACAATCTTATGTTACGAAAATCCTAATTTTAGGTGATGAATAGTCCCAAAATTATATTTTTTGTCCTTTTTTTAACCTTTTTTACCGTTTGCGATGGCCAAAATAGCCCATTGGCAACGGGAAAGTGGGCTAAAATCAGCACGTCTAAACAAGGGATTTACAAATTGACAGGGGCGCAATTAGCAAAGTTGGGTTATACATTACCCATTGTTTCCAGTCAGCTACAATTGTTTGGATACAATTTGAGCAATTTAACCGAAAAAGTAAATGCTACCATAAATGCCGGACTTTCCGAGAATTCGATAAAAATTATGGATGGTGGAGATGGTCAATTCGATGCGACTGATTATTTATTATTTTACAATCAAGGGCCTGTTTACTGGAAATTTGATAGTAGCTTAAATCGGGTGTCGCATCAGAATTATGCAACGGGTGACTCAGTGTATTATTTTATTACACTGGGCCAGAATGGGAAAAGAGTTGCATTGCAAAATGTACAAGCTAATAACAGTAAACCGAGATCGGAATTTAGTCATCATATTTTGTTTGAAAAAGATAGCGTTTCCTTATTAAACAGTGGTAAGGTTTTTTATGGGGTCCCAATGGGACAAGGTGTGGGTAAGCAATCACAGCTAAATTATAATTTTAATGCACAGGGATTTACCAGCAACAGTAAACTGAAAACATATGTAAACCTGGCTTCAACCAGTTATCAAGTAAATGGTCAATTTGACTTTAATGTTAATAATACATTGGTTCATTCTACCATTTTACCGACAGTCTCAGGTTTATTATTTGATGACATTGCGGCTGAAAAATTAGATAGCTTTAATATCAATTCAAATAATTTATTACAAGGCTATAATGCTTTAAAAATAACATATAACACCCCCAACACTGGTTCAACTGGGTGGGTTGATTATATTGAATTATTAATAAAAAAGCAAGTTGGATTTTGGCAGGATAGCACTATTTATTTTAGTATTGAAGATGAATTTGAGCAAGGTGGCACGGCCAATTGCGCTATTCAAAACATGGATAGTTCTAGTATTATTTGGAATATAACGAATAGTGAAAGTCCTGCTCAAATACAATGGCAAATGACAGGTGCTCAATCAGGACAATTCACTAATAGTACTTCTGGCATTTCAAACTTTTTTGCAGTCAAGCAAAATTCATTTGAAGTGCCTACATTATTGGGTCAGGTAGAAAATCAAAATACAATCAATTTCAATGAATCAATTGAATATGTGATTGTCGCAGCGCCAGCTTATATGAAAGCTGCTTTAAAATACCGACAATTTCAAGTTGATCAATTTGGTCGAAAAGCAAATGTATTTAATGCACGAGAAATTTATAATGATTTTGCAGGTGGTCAACCTAGTGCAGTAGCAATCAGAAATTTATTAAAATATTTAACAAATCGGGCCACTCAAAATAATTTAGTTGCTCCGAAGTTCCTTTTATTATTAGGTATTGGCAATTTCAATACCAAGAAATTAAATATCGATTTTGAATTACCTGTTTATGAAAGTAATAATTCCAATTCGGTACTTTCCAGCTTCTCATCGGATGATTTTTTTTCTATCTTAAATTCAGGGGATGATATAAATGATTATAATAAGGTTCAAAATTTATCAATAAGTGTAGGCCGAATTCCAGCAAGAAAAGTAGCAGAGGCGGACACTGCCATTCAAAAATTAATAAATTATCAAACTAATAAAATAGGGGGATCATGGGAAAATAAAATTACTTGGGTGGCTGATGACGGTGACTATAATTTGCATTTGCAGGATGCAGAATCAATTATCAGTAACTTACAATTAAAGGCGTCACATTGGAATCATAATAAAATATATTTGGATTTATTCCCTTCACAAAATACAAGTGCGGGTAATACCTATCCCTTAGCATTCAATTCCATTCAACAAGCAATTCAAGAAGGATCAGTGGTTTTAAATTACACAGGCCATGGGAATTACCTGAGGCTTTCGGAGGAGGCGGTCATTTCGCAGCAACAATTTGAATTATGGAAAAATGCTAACAAGCTACCTTTAATGATTGCAGCTTCCTGTAATTTCATCCCTTATGACCAACCTTCCTTAAATTCAATAGCATGGGATGCCTTCATGAAAAATAGCGAAGGCATAATTGGTTTAGTTGCAGCCAACAGATTGGTTTACGCATTTAGCAATAAACAAATTAATGATTTGTTTATCCAGCAGCTTTTAGTAAAAAATGCACTCGGAAATTATAATACAATTGGCCAGGCTTTACAAAATGCGAAATTGATAAATTGGTCAAAGAACGGCGATAGGGTAAACGACTTGAAATTTAATTTAATGGGTGATCCAGGAATGGTTTTAAATATGCCCAATAATGATTTAGTACTGCAAAAAATAAATGATAAACCATTTATTGGTAATGATACCTTACTATCAGGTGCAGTTAATAAAATGATAGGTACTATTAATAAAAAAGGGTTAACAAAGTCAAATTTTAATGGAGAAGTTAATTTAATTATTTACGATGCCATTAAATATAAAAAAACGCTTGCGAATCAGTCAAGCAGCATTTCAGTTCCCATTGCCATGCAAGAAAATGTTTTATTCAGAGGTAAAGCATCTGTATTAAATGGCAATTTTAAGATTGATTTTGTTTTACCTGCGCAGGTTTCAAATGCATCTAGTCCAATAAGAATTGAATTAGCAGCAAATGGGGGTAATGAATCAGCTTTATTGATTTTAGATTCTATTTATTCAAGGTCAAATGGAGTCATTAATAACAATGATACCATAGGTCCCAACATACAAGCTTATATAAATGATCCATTGTTTAAGCAGGGAGGGTGGGTAATGCCAAATTCGAAATTATTTATGAATTTAAATGATAGTTCAGGTATTCAAGCTTCAGGAAATGCACTTGGGCATGATTTGGCTATATGGTTAGACGATGATCAAGTCCCTATCATATTGAATAATTATTATAGTAATAATATTAATACCTATCAATCAGGTAAGCTTAGCTATTTACTTCCAACCTTAAAAGTAGGGTCCCATAAATGTATCATAAAGGCTTGGGATTTATTAGGTAATAGTAATGCAGATACATTATTTTTTGAGGTTCCAAAATCAAATAGTTTACATATTATGAACCCTATAAATTATCCTAATCCTTTCTATACTAAATCAAGGTTTAGTATAGAAACAAATCTTATTGGGGCGCCAATTGAGGTACAATTTGAAGTACTTGACCCATCTGGTAAATTACTATACTCAAATAAAAGTCAATACATTAACAAAGAAAATAGGCTATTTGTAGATTGGAATGGGGTCACTAATTCGGGCGCTAATTTGAAGCCTGGGGTTTATTTTTATCGATTTTTAGTGAAGACATCCACTTCGTTGGCTAGCATTTCAAATACTTTTATTAAATTATAAATAACTAATGTCTTTTTGTATCTTTATTGCAAATATTAAAGCAATTCCATGCATTTAAATAAGTCGTTATTTGGTTTCGTTTTCTGTATTTCCATGCTGTTGCTTAGCAATAATGCTTTAGCACAAACCTCTATTAAATTACAAAGTACTGCTGTTCCATTCATGATGATTTCGCCTGATGCAAGATCAGGTGGTATGGGTAATTTGTCATTAGGAATGTCACCTGAAGCAAATGATTTATTCGGTAATACAGCAAAGCTTCCGTACTTAACGGAACCAAAAGGCTTTTTGATTAATTATACTCCTTGGTTAAAGGATTTAGGTTTAAATGATGTTTATTTAGCAAGTGCAGGTTTTTATAAAATTTTAAATGAGCAAAGTGCAATTAATTCTTCGTTACGTTTTTTTAGTTTAGGAAATATTGATTTTACGGATGAATCGGGTCTAACAACACTTCCATCACAAAGACCTTCTGAGTTTAGTTTTGATTTTGGGTATAGTCTATTATTAAATGACAAATTAAGTATTGGCGCTACATTAAGATATATAAATTCTAGACTTGTTAAAGGCCCATTCGGAACAAGCGCGGTTGAGTATAGAGCAGGTAATACTGCATCAGCCGACATTTCATTTTTTTATAAGCAAAATCCAAATTTAAATGGATTTCATGCCGGACTATTATTATCCAACTTGGGAGGTAAAATTAGTTACTCTAATGAAACTAAAAACAAATATTATATTCCTGCTAACATTGGATTAGGGATTGGGTATTTAAACAAAATAGATGCTGACAATTCAGTTGAATTTGGAGTGGATGTTAGCAGATTAATGGTACCTGCAAGTCCTGATAATTCAGATCCTGAATCAGTAAATTATTACTTCACTCAATCAGTTATTAATAGTTATTTCAATTCCTTTTCAGCAAAATACGGAATGCCATTTTCTCAGTCATTAAAAGCATCTGCAGGTATTGAATACAATTATATCAATCGTTTTTATTTAAGAGGGGGTTATTTCTTAGATAATAATAAGAGCCTGGGGAATATGCAATACTTTACTTTAGGAACTAGTTTTCAATACGCTCAATCTAAATTTAATATTAGCTATTTGGTTCCTTCTGGGGGTGGAATTACTAGAAATCCACTTTCAAATACACTCCGATTTGGTAGTGTATTCTTCTTTTAATGAGTAGTTTGTTAAATATTTAATCAAGGGCGAAATTTACCTAGTTTTGATTACTTTTGTTGACCATGTCAATTACCGTTCAAATTGTAAATAAAAGCCATCATCCATTGCCTAGTTATGCAACAATTGGATCGTCTGGTATGGACATTAGGGCATTTATTGATACGCCAATTGTTTTACAGCCTTTTGAACGCAGTTTAATTCCAACAGGGATATACCTTTCAATACCTGAGCATCTTGAAGTTCAAATTAGACCAAGAAGTGGGCTTGCGATTAAACAAGGAATTACATGTTTAAATACACCAGGTACCATCGATGCTGATTATAGGGGAGAAATTAAAGTTATTCTTATCAACCTTTCCAATACTGAGCAAGTGATTAGTGATGGGGATAGAATTGCACAAATGGTATTTCAAAATGTTGAAAAAGCAAATTGGAATTTAGTTGAAAATTTAGATAACACGCAACGAGGTGATGGCGGTTTTGGCCACACAGGAAAACAATAAATAAAACTATTAATGAATAAAAGCTTTTTATATTTCTCAATAGTTATTCTTTTGCTTACATCTTGCGCAACTTCTAGAAAAGTGCAGGTGATTCAGGATGCGTTATCTAGAAAAGATTCAATCAATACTCAATTGATTTCTGAAAAAATTAAAGTTGATTCGGGTTTAATTGTGAAGGAAATTATTGAAAAAATAGCTTCCACCAAATTATCCTTTAATACGATGAATGCCCATATTAAAGTGGACTATCAAACCGTTGACAGATCGGATGCATTTATTACTAATATTAGTATTGAAAAGGGGAAGGCAATATATATTACAGCTCGTGGCGCAATGGGCGTAATTGGGCTCAAAGCAAAAATCACAAACGACAGTGTATTAATATATTATCCATTGAGTAAAAAAGTGGAAAAACGACCTTTATCTTATCTTCAAGAAATTTTTAAAATACCAATTACCTATACTATTTTGGAAGACTTAATTGTGGGGAATCCAATTTTTGTAGAAAACTCAAATGTGGTTAATTATAAAATGAATAATAATAAATTACAAGTGGGAATGGTTGGTAAATTATTTAAAAATTTAATGACTATAGGCGAAGATAATGTCACTGTATTGCATTTGAAATTAGATGACATGAATCTGAATCAAAATAGAACTTGTGATATTACTTACTCTAACCATGAAGCAGTTTTACAAAATCAGTTTCCGATGAGTAGGGAAATTGCTATTTCTTCACAATCTCGCATTGAAATAAACATGGAAGTAAAAGACTATACATTTGACGATCCTTTAAAATATACCTTTGTAATTCCGAAACAGGGTAAACGAAAATAGATATTGGAAATAATTAATTATGACAAAAAAGTTAGCGATTTTATTTTTTTTAATACTGGCATTATGGATACAACCATTTGCTCAAAATAATCCAACAAGAGACGAGCTCCAAAAGCAAGAGCAAACATTAAGGAGAGAGTTGGAGGAGTTGAATCGTTTGAAAGACCAAATTCAAAAAAATAAAAAAAGTACACTTGCTCAAATGGCTGTTATCAAAAGTAAAATAGCTAAAAGAGAAGCCTTGGTTAATAGCATCGGGAAACAAGTTAAATTGATTGATGCAGCTATTGCTGCTAATCAAAAAGATGTCCAAAAACTAAATAAGGATTTAGATACCTTGAAAAGTAAATATGAGAAAAGTATTGTTTTTGCTTATAAAAGTAGAAGTGGTTATGAGTATTTAAATTTTTTATTTTCTGCATCAAATTTTAATGATGCCGTTAAGCGCATAACTTATTTAAAAAGCTATAGACAAAACAGAGAAGCACAAGCAAGGGCAATTGACTTGTCTCAAAAAGATTTAAATCAAAAAATTGGGCAGCTAGGTTCTAATAAAAAGGATCGTTTACAAGTATTAGGTGTTCAAAATGAACAATTAAAAGTGTTGGTTGATGATCGTAAAGAACAAGATAAAATCATCAAGCAATTAAAAGGCAAGGAACAAGAAGTGACTGCTCATTTAAGGCAAAAAGAAGCACAACGAAGAAAAATGCAATCTGCCTTAATGACCATTATTAGAAGAGAAACCTTGGAAGCAGAAAAAAAGGAAAAAGACAGGTTAGAAAAATTAAAAGCATCTAACGATGCAGGATCAAAAGGTAAATCGGAAATTTCGAATAATAAGTCAACATCAAAGGGTGGAAACAAAGTGGGTGATGTGGAAGGTGGTTTAACCAAAACAGCGGGGGATCGACCTTACTCCGCATTAGAGACTACTGAAGAAGGAAGAGAGGCATCCATTTCAATTGAAAATAGCAAAGGCACATTACCTTGGCCAGTAGATAGAGGAAATGTATTTGTACATTTTGGTGTTGAAAATATTCCTGGCACGAAGTTGAATCGAAATAGTGATGGTATTGAAATAGCAGTTCCTAAAGGCTCATCTGTGAAAAGCGTTGCAAATGGTGTTGTAAAATATACAGGCGATATTAATGGTGATTTGACAGTAATATTACAACATGGAAAGTACTTTACGATGTCAACACATTTAAGTAGCATTAATGTTTCAGTTGGCCAGGAAGTAAAAGCGGGTACTGTCTTAGGCAAGTCAGGCATTAATTTAGAAGGAGAGGGTTCTTTACTTTTTGTTTTAAGTAAAGAAGGTAAGTCAATTGATCCTGAAAATTGGCTCAAGAATAGAAGATAATTACCCTTTTTTTTATATATTACAATTCTATAAACGCTTGTAATGTCTAAATTTATTTTATCCTTTGATCAGGGTACAACTAGTAGTCGCGCTATTTTATTTGACCATCAAGGCCAAATCCAAGGTATTGCTCAAAAAGAATTTACACAACATTTTCCCCAGCCAGGTTGGGTTGAGCATGATGCCATGGAAATTTGGAGTACACAAATTGGTGTAGCTAGTGAGGCGGTAAGCAAACAAAATATTGTGCTATCTGATATCGCAGCTATTGGTATTACCAATCAACGTGAGACAACAGTTGTATGGAATAATAAAACGGGTTTGCCAATTTACAATGCCATTGTTTGGCAAGACAGAAGAACTGCCGATTATTGTGATGAACTAAAAGCACAGGGAAAAGCGGCGCAAATTCAATCAAAAACCGGATTAGTAATTGATGCTTATTTTTCTGGAACAA
>CANETM010000026.1 GCA_947441205.1 Bacteroidota bacterium
AAATTGAAATGGGAAGTTTTAAGATTAATTTATGATCAAAATGGGAAAAAAGATTTATCTACTAAAGACTTTAAAAACTTTTTCGAACAAAATAAAAACTGGTTAGTTTCTTATAGCGTCTTTTCTTATTTGAGAGATTTGCACGGTACGGTTGATTTTAATAAATGGCCAACGCATGCAAAGTATGAGGAAGCTTCTATTGCAAAGTTGATTGATCCAAAGTCAAGCACATATCAAGCAATAGCGTTTTTCTTTTTTGTACAATATCATTTGCATTTGCAATTATTAGATGCGACTAATTATGCGCATCAAAATGGGGTTATTGTAAAAGGTGATATACCAATTGGTGTGTATCGTTTTGGTGCTGATGCATGGCAAAGTCCTGGACTTTTTCATATGAATATGCAAGCAGGGGCACCTCCTGATGATTTTGCGGTGAGTGGACAAAACTGGGGGTTTCCAACCTATAATTGGGATGTGATGGCCAGCGATGGTTTTGCATGGTGGAAGTCACGCTTTGATCAAATGAAATTTTACTTTGATGCCTTTAGAATTGATCACATTTTAGGGTTCTTCAGAATATGGAGTATCCCTATGCATGCAGTGGAAGGTATCATGGGTCATTTTGTACCAGCCATTCCGGTATCCATTAATGAATTAAATGCTAAAGGAATTCGATGTGATCATTACAGATTAACACATCCTTATATCAATGAAACTATTTTGTTTCAAGTATTTGGGTATGACAATGACCGCATTAAAAAAGAATATTTAAAATCTATTGGCGAAGGTCATTATGAGTTATTACCTGCATTTAAAACACAAAGACAGGTCGAAGCCTTTTTTAACAATTTACCTCTGGATGAATGGCATGAGAAAATTAAACATGGTTTGTACAGTTTAATAAGTAATGTGATTTTATTTGATGGCGAGAAGCCTCATACATTTCACTTTAGATTTAATATTGAAGCAACAAGTTCATTCCAACATTTGGATCATAACACGCAACATTTGTTGAAAGATTTATATGTTGATTATTTCTTTAAGCGTCAGGATGCAGCATGGGAAAAAGAAGCCATGCAAAAATTGCCAATGCTTAAATTGTCTACCAACATGTTGATTTGTGGTGAGGATTTAGGTTTAGTACCATCCTGTGTTCCGAATGTAATGTATCAATTAGGTATGTTAAGTTTGGAAGTACAGCGTATGCCAAAGGCTTCACACAAAACCTTCTTCCACCCTAATGACGCACCTTATTTAAGTGTAGTGACGCCATCCTCACATGATACAAGTACCATTCGTGGATGGTGGGAGGAAGACCGTGCAAAAACACAACAGTTTTATAATCATGAAATAGGTCAATGGGGTGAAGCACCTTTACATTGTGAAGCATGGATTAATAAAGCCATTTTACTGCAACATTTATATTCTCCTGCTATGTGGGCCATTTTTCAGCTGCAGGATTATTTAGGGGTTGATGAAGCAATTCGCCGAAGTGATCCAAATGAGGAGCGTATTAATGTACCTGCTAATCCTAAACATTATTGGAGATATAGAATGCATTTAAATTTAGAAGACCTAATTAAATCAAATGCATTTAACACAGAATGGAGTATGGCAATTAAAGCCAGTGGACGTTAATTGGTAACCTGTTTAGTATCTTCGTAAAAATCAGCTAAGTGGAACTATCTTTTTGGGAGCAAAAATTACCATTCGAATATCCTTTTACCATTTCAAATGGTAGAACTAAAACGCATCAGCATAGTTTGATGGTTCGTTTATCATTAGGTAATTGGGATGGATTTGGTGAAGCACCCGCTATTGTTTATTACAATGTTTCGGTTGAAAGTATGATGGAGCAATTAGAAAAGCACCGAAAAGTAATTGAGAAGTTTGCATTGATTGACCCTGAACGTTTTTGGCATTTTCTACATCATTTATTTCCCAATGATCCTTTTTTAGTTTGTGCATTAGATATGGCAGGATGGGATTTATGGGGGCAAATGAAAAAGCAACCCTTGTATAAATTATGGGGAACGGAGTGGAATACAAATAAATTACCTGATAATGACGTTTCCTCGAAAGTGATTAGTTTACCGCCCATTTGTGATTATACTTTAGGCATAGATCCCATTGAAAAAATGGTTCAAAAAATGAAGGATCATCCTTGGCCAATATATAAAGTTAAAGTGGGAACCGAGTATGATATAGAAATGATCACAGCTTTAAGACAGCATACTGATAAGCCTATTCGTGTTGACGCCAATGCAGGTTGGACAATGGAAGAAGCCTTAATAAAAATACCTGCACTTGCTTCCCTTGGTGTTGAATTAGTGGAACAGCCCTTAGCAAAAGATAATTGGGAAGGAATGCAACAATTAAAACAACAAGCAATATTGCCTTTGTATGCTGACGAGAGTTGTGTGTTTGAAAAAGATGTTGCCACCTGTGCCAACTATTTTAATGGTATCAATATTAAACTAACTAAATGCAGTGGATTGACGCCAGCCTTGAGAATGATAAAAGAGGCTTGTGCCTTAGGATTGAAAGTAATGATGGGAAGTATGAATGAATCTGTAATTGGTTCAGCGGCGATAGCACAGTTTTTGCCACAACTTGATTATGTGGATATGGATGGCCCATTATTAATGACTGAATTAAATGGGGTAGGATTGAATTATAGTTTTGAAAATGAAAATGGTCGCATTGAACCATTAAAGCATTATGGTTTAGGTGTTCAATACAGGACTCCTTTTAAAAAATAAATTTCATAATTAGCGTATAATTATTAATAGCATTGAATTATGACACCTGAGCGTACCGACAAATTAATTAAAGTATTAATTAAACGTCAAGCAAATTTGACGGTGGTGATGGAAAATGTGCAAGACCCACATAATATTTCGGCGGTGCTAAGAACCTGTGATGCAGTTGGAATTCAGGATGTATATATTTTAACGACAAAAATACCTAGGCATAAAAAGTTTGGATATAAAAGTAGTAGTAGTGCCTTAAAATGGTTGACCATTCATGAATTTGATGATTTAGAAGAATGCATGAAGGCGGTCAGAAAAAACTTCTCTAAAATATTAACTACACATTTGTCAAGTGACGCGGTGCAATTATATGATATTGATTTTACAGAATCGGTTGCATTGGTATTTGGAAATGAACACGCAGGAGTGACGGATGAGTGTAGGGCTTTAGCGGATGGTAATTTTATTATTCCTCAAATGGGTATTATCCAAAGCTTAAATATTTCAGTTGCTTGTGCGGTGAGTATTTATGAAGCAATGCGTCAAAAAATGGTTGCAGGTCACTATGATCATGCAAGTTTACCTAAGGAGCAAATGGATGGATTGTTAACGCAATGGGGTGTGGAGGAAATGACACCTGAAACCTATGTGCCTTATAAGCCTAAACGCAAATAGTCACTATGTGATGATATATGTTTAATAAAAGTAAAAGATAAAATTTACTTGTAATTGAATTTACATCTGCTCCGGAACATCAATACCTAATGCACGCATACCTTTTTGTAAGGTTGCAGCCGTCAAAATTCCCAATTGAATTCTTAGATTTTTCTTGTCCTCTGATTCTGCATTGGCAATGGATAGTTCCGCGTAAAGGCTATTAAACAACTTCGCTAAATTAAAAGTATATATAGCGACTTTTGATGGGTCTAATGTTTCAGCAGCTTCATTGATGACTGCAGGGAAATTATATAATTCAATAGCCAAGGCTTTTTCCAATGGTAATAATTCAGAAGGGTTTAATTGAATCGAAGTACCCGTTTTTCTTAAAATACTTTTTATACGAGCATGGGTGTATTGAATAAATGGCCCAGTGAAACCATGAAAATCAATACTTTCTTCAGGATTGAAAATCATTTTCTTTTTAGGGTCCACTCTTAATAAAAAAAACTTTAAGGCACCCAAACCAATCGTATTATATAGTTCATTTAATTGTTCAGTGGTGAATTCTGAAACCTTTCCTAATGATTCTGTTTTTTCTTTTGAAATATTAATCATCTCTGCAACTAAATCATCGGCGTCCACAACGGTTCCTTCTCTGCTTTTCATTTTACCCGTTGGTAATTCAACCATACCATAACTCAAATGGTATATACCATCTGATGCAGGTAATTGTAATTTTTGACAAATTAATTTCAATACTTTAAAGTGATAATTTTGTTCATCACCTACTACGTAAATACTAGCATCAGTATTGAATTCTTTTTGCTTCATTTCGGCAAGTCCAATATCCTGCGTTATGTAAACGGAAGTACCGTCTTTTCGACGTACTATCTTTTCATCTAATCCATCACCCGTTAAATCTATCCAAACTGAACCATCTTCCTTTTGATAAAATACTTTTTTTGTTAATCCTTGTTCCACTAATTCCTTGCCTAATAAATAAGTATTACTCTCATAATAGGTTTTAGCAAAGTCGGAACCAATTTTTTTATAGGTAGCGTCAAATCCACCATACACCCAGGTATTCATTCGCTTCCATAAATCTATGGTTGCTGCGTCACCTTGTTCCCATTTCAATAGCATTTCCTGTGCGCCTTTTTGAATAGGGGCTTCTTTTTCAGCCAATTCCTGTGTCATACCACCAGCTAATAATGTTGCTACTTCAGCTTTATAAGCATCATTGTATTTTACATAGTAGTCGCCTACAAAATGATCGCCTTTTTGATTGGTATCGGCAGGCGTTGCTCCGTTTGCAAATAATTGCCAAGCAATCATACTCTTACAAATATGAATTCCTCTATCATTTACAATACAAGTTTTAACCACTTCATTACCTTGTAATTTTAATATTTCAGCAATACTCCAACCCAAAAAGTTATTTCTTAAATGACCTAAGTGTAAAGGCTTATTGGTATTAGGGGAGGAATACTCCACCATAATTTTTCGAGGACTATTATTTTTTGGCAACAAATTATCAGCATGGGCATTTTTAATAGTGTCAAACCAAAACTGATTGCTAATGGAAAAATTTAAAAAGCCTTTTACAATATTAAATTGAGTTATTACTCCTGGCATTGCAGTTACCATAGCAGCTCCTAATTCATTTCCTAAAACCTCGGGGCTTTTTCCTAACTGTTTTACAAAAGCAAAAAGAACAATTGTATAATCACCTTCAAACTCAGGTTTAGTGGCATTCACTAATACTTGTTCTGGTTGAATTGTTACACCATATAACTGTTGTAAACAATTGGCAGTTGACTGCTTTAAATTAGTTATCAAATTCATAAAAAAGGGTTACCGTCTGCAAAAGTAATTAATTAAGATTACCTTTGAACTATTCATGTTGAAACTACACCATTTTATTAGCAAACTAATCCTTGATCTAATTGATTGGGTCTATCCTTTATTTAGGAAGTTTATGCCGTTGCAAACATTCCGATATGCTGCTTGTGGTGGTGGAAATACAGTTTTAGATATTTTGGGATTTTTCCTTTCTTATAATTTCTTGTTTCGCAAAATGCCTATTCATATTGGGTGGCTAACCATTAGCCCGCATATAGCTTCCTTTATGGTCAGCTTTTGTGTCACTTTCCCAATTGGATTTTACTTAAGCAGGTATGTTGTATTTCAAGAAACAGCTGTTAAAAAAACAGCACAATTATTAAAGTATTTTTTAGTGGTGCTTGGCTGCATTTTACTTAACTATGTTTTTTTAAAATTATTCGTTGACTACATGGGCTGGTTTGCAACTCCTGCTAAAATTGTAACAACCTTTTTTGTTGTTATTTTCAGCTACACCAGTCAAAAGAATTTTACATTTAAGTCATCTAACTCAGGTGACATTGAACCTATCTAACTGCCTTTTCTACGTATTTTAAGTCCTTTAATGCCAATATTGGGTCAATTTATGTATGAAATACTGCCAAGTATGACATTATTTCACCCAATTGTGCTCTAAGTCATTGTGGCATAATCATTGCTTAATTATCAGTAATTAATCATTGAAAATCAAGCATTATGGCAAAAATAATAGGAATTGACTTAGGTACCACTAACAGTTGTGTATCAGTTATGGAGGGTGGCGAACCTGTAGTAATCGCTAATGATGAAGGGCGTAGAACGACCCCATCGGTAGTTGCGTTTTTAAAGAATGGCGAACGTAAAGTTGGCGATCCTGCAAAAAGACAAGCAATCACAAACCCTGAAAACACTATTTCAAGTGTGAAGCGTTTTATGGGTCGTCGTTTTAATGAAATTACAGAAGAGAAATCTCACTGGAGTTATAAAGTTGTTCAAGGTGAAAACGACACAGTTCGTGTTGACATCGATGGTCGTATGTACACACCTCAAGAAATTTCTGCAATGGTTTTACAAAAGATGAAAAAAACTGCAGAAGATTATTTAGGACAAGAAGTAACGGAAGCAGTTATTACGGTGCCTGCTTACTTTAATGATGCACAAAGACAAGCAACTAAAGAAGCTGGAGAAATTGCTGGTTTAACAGTACGTCGTATTGTGAACGAGCCAACAGCTGCAGCTTTAGCTTATGGTTTAGATAAAAAGAATATTGAGCAAAAAATTGCTGTGTTCGACTTAGGTGGTGGTACTTTCGATATCTCCATCCTTGATTTAGGAGACGGTGTATTTGAAGTAAAATCAACTAATGGTGATACGCACTTAGGTGGTGATGACTTTGATAAAGTAATCATGGACTTTTTAGCAGATGAATTTAAAAATCAAGAAGCAATTGATTTAAGAAAAGATCCAATGGCTTTACAACGTTTGAAAGAAGCTGCTGAAAAAGCGAAAGTGGAATTAAGTTCTTCAACTGAAACAGAAATCAACTTACCATACATCACTGCAGTAGACGGTGTTCCAAAGCACTTAGTATTAAAATTAACAAGAGCTAAATTTGAATCATTAGCAGATAATTTATTTGCACGTTGTATTAAGCCATGTGAGGTTGCATTGAAAGATGCTGGTTACTCAATTGGTCAAATTGACGAAGTAATATTAGTAGGAGGTTCTTCAAGAATTCCTAAAGTGCAAGAATTAGTTGAAAAGTTCTTTGGTAAAAAACCTAACCGTTCAGTAAACCCTGATGAAGTGGTTGCAATCGGTGCGGGTATCCAAGGTGCGGTATTAACAGGTGATGTGAAAGACGTTTTATTATTAGACGTTACGCCATTAAACTTAGGTATCGAAACAATGGGTGGTGTAATGACAACGATGATTGCTTCTAACACAACTATTCCAACTAAGAAAACTGAAGTGTATTCAACAGCTAGCGACAATCAACCAGGTGTGCAAATTCATGTATTACAAGGTGAGCGTCCAATGGCAAATCAAAATAAGAGTTTAGGTATGTTTAACTTGGACGGTATACCACCAGCACCAAGAGGCGTTCCTCAAATTGAAGTGACTTTTGATATTGACGCAAACGGTATCTTAAACGTTAGTGCAAAAGATAAAGGAACAGGTAAAGAACAAAAAATTAGAATTGAAGCGGGTAGTGGTTTGACTAAGGAAGAAATTGAAAAAATGAAAGCCGAAGCTAAAGCCAACGAAGCATCTGATAAAGTTGAAAGAGAAAGAGTAGACAAATTAAATGAAGCTGACAGTTTGATTTTCCAAACCGAAAAGCAATTAAAAGAGTTTGGTGATAAAATTTCTGCTGATAAAAAAGCACCAATTGAAACAGCATTGGCTAGCTTAAAAGTTGCTCATGAAGCACAGGATGTTGCACAAGTAACAACTGCTTTAGAAGCTATGAACACAGCATGGACTGCTGCTAGTGAAGAAATTTACAAAGCGCAAGCCGAGGGTGCTGGTGTAGGGGCTGCTCCAGGAGCTGAAGCAGGTCAAGCAAACGGCGGTGCAAGCAATGATACCGTTGAAGACGCTCAGTTTGAAGAAGTTAAATAAGGTTATTGGGTAAAACATTACCCATCATTGATAAGGTTTTTAGTTAGGAAGCCCACCTTAATTGGGGGCTTTTTTTGGCCTAAGGAATTATATTTTGTACTTTCGCGGCGACAAAATTGATTATATGAAGCGCATTGAACGCCACAGAGCCATTTTAGGAGTAGACGATAAGGCAACTTTAAGTGATTTAAAGAAGGTTTATCGTAAAATCATGATGGAATGGCATCCTGATAAATTTCAGGATTCTGAAGAGTCTAAGAAAATGGCTGAGGAGAAGTCAACTAAATTGATTGCTTCTTATCATTTTTTAGTGAGCGTCCATCCTGAAACACATGCTGCAACAATAACTGAATATACTTCCACCATATCGGAAGCTAGTATTGATGATTTTGAATTCAAATCTGAAATATTGAGAGTCGTTTTTTCAGACGGTAATGAATATGAATACTACGGTGTTCCTAAAGCTATTTATGTAAAATTGGTAAATTCCGATACGCCTGATCGTTTTGCACGTAGACACATTTACGAAAACTATTTATATCGAAGTACAAGTAAAATAGTAGGCGGAGAATAATTTCCCCACCTACTATTTAGTAATTGTTTAATTATAGTTTCATAATCTTTTGAGTCATTAATACTTTATTATCAGTTGAACTGACGATTACAATGTAAGTTCCTGATATTAAATTTCTCACATCGATAGTCATTCCCGATTCTTTATTCAATAAATCTATTATTTTCCCTCCCGATGTTGAACTAAATACAGCTACATTAACTTTTTGATACTTTGTTAATGAGAAGTTTATTTTCAAATCATTTACAATAGGGTTAGGGTAAATTTTAATAAATTCATTTTGATTTAAGTTAGTGATATTAGTTACCGTATTGATATAGAAGTATGGTAAACTAAAGTTACTTGGGCATGTATTAGCTAAAACCTTCACGGTATAATTTCCTTGTTCAAGTGGTTTAATTATATTGCTTGTGTCAGCTAATTTTACTTGTTCTCTATACCATGTATTACCATATGTATAAGAAGATACCAAATTGTTTGTATTATTTCTTGTAATGGTTGGAGCGGATGGAATAGCATTAATATTCACCGCAATTTTAGCTCTTATACTTTCGCAACCTAAGGCTGAAAGTTGACTTACATAATAATTAGTTGTACCAATAGCAGAAGTTGATATTTTATTTGCTGTGGTACTACTTACTCCGCCTGTAGCGTTTGTACCATACCATAATACCGTATTACCAACTGTTCCAATTGCATTTAAAGTAACTGGAGTTGCATCTTTACATAAGGTAATGTCAGAAACTACTGGAGATATTGGCAATTCCATTCTATCCAATGTGATTGCATTACTGTTTACACTTGGACATCCTGATACAAATACTTTTGCTGTATAGGTTCCAGTAGCTTTAGCGTAATAAGTGCTAGCTGTTTGTGATGGGATTACAACATCATTATTATACCATACTAATCCAGAAGCAATGGTACTAGATAATTTTACAGAATCACCATTACAAAATTTAGCTGTATTTGCATTAGAAATGATAGGTGCATTAGGAGTAGGTAGAATTGTGATATTAACAGCATTGCTAATTTCAGCACTACATGCACCATTTATTGCTTTTGCTCTGTAACTAAAATTGTTGTTTAACGCTTGAGTTGTATAGGTTAATGAATTGATACCTGTTCCAGTAGTAACGTCAGTCCATGTTGTTCCATTTGTTGATTGCTGCCAAACTAAACTTCCCGTAAAGTCGGTTAAGGTTAAACTTGCAGAACCACCAGGACATACCGAGCTATTTGCTGCACTTGCAGTACCGGCGCTACTTGCAGGGTTTACTTGAATGACTCCAGTTTTAGTAATTAAATCACAACCTCCAGTTAATGTAATTGTATAATTAAAGGTGCCTAATAAACTAGGACTTCCACTTATTGTATACACATTTCCTGACCAGCTTCCAGTAACATCAGCTGGCAAACCTGAAATAGTTGCACCAGTGGCACCTGTTGTTGCAAAAGTGATATTTGTTAATGCTGAATTCAAACAAACAGTTTGTGAATCAGTACCGGCTGCTGAACTTAGCGTAATTGTGTTTCTTTTTACTGTGATGGTACCCGTTGCAGTTGTTGGACCACACCCACCAATTGTTGTCATTGTGTAATTGAAAGTACCAGTTGCTGTTGGGGTACCACTAATTGTTAAAACATTTGCAGCCCATGAGCTTGTAACACCTGTTGGTAATCCTGTAACAGTAACATTTGTAGCACCAGTTGTAGCGTATGTTATATTGGCTAAGGAACTATTTACACATACTGATTGAGTATTTGTACCTGCGGCTGATGTTAGCGTAAATGTGTTAGCTGGAGTTACGTTATACCTTCCTGTAATAGATGCAACACCACAACCACCTGTAGTCGTAACGGTATAAGTATAGGTGCCAGAAACAGTAGGCGCACCACTAATTGTGTATGCATTACTAGACCAAATTCCACTTAAGCCAGTTGGCAATCCTGTTACTGTTGCACCGGTTGCATCAGTTGTGTTGTAAGTCGTTGGTGTAATGGATGTGTTGATACATATTGTTTGAGAATTTGTACCAGCTGCAGATCCTAATGTTATCGTGTTAGGGAAACTAATAATAATCGTTCCAGTTTTAGTAACCGTACCACAACCACCCGTAAGTGTAATAGTATAATTGAATGTACCATTTGTTGGAGTAGGTGTTCCACTAATAGTAATTGTATTTGCAGACCAGGAAGCACTTAATCCTCCAGGTAATCCACTAAAGCTTGCGCCTGTTGCTCCAGTAGTAGTATAGGTAATACTAGTTATTGAAGTTCCTGAACAAATTGTTTGATTGTCAGTACCTGTCGCTGAAGTTAATGCTATGGTATTTTGGTTAACAACAAAAGTTCCTGTTGCAGTTATTACGCCACATCCACCAACTGTTGTAACCGTATAGTTAAATGTTCCAGCAACACTTGGTGTTCCGCCAATAGTTAAAACATTTGCTGCCCATGTTCCAGATAAACCTGTTGGTAAACCAGTTACAGAAGCACTCGTAGCGCCTGTTGTAGTATATGTTGTTGAAACGATTGCTGTGCCAATACATACCGTTCTTGAATTGGTTCCAGCTCCAGAACTTAATGTTAATGTATTTGTTGGCTGAATTGAAATAGTTCCAGTTTTTGTTAATGTTCCGCAGCCTCCCGAAAGTGTAACCGTATATGTAAAATTACCTGATGTTGGAGTAGGGGTACCACTAATGGTAAACACATTTGCAGCCCATGATCCTGTCACTCCTCCTGGTAATCCAGTTGCATTAGCACCAGTTGCGCCGGTTGTACTATAAGTAATATTAGCAATAGCTGTATTATTACAAATTGTTTGTGATGCTGTGCCTGCAGCTGAACTTAAAGTAATTGTATTTTGATTTACTATTATGGTTCCAGCAACAGTACTAGTTATACAAGCTCCTGAAGATGTAATACTGTATGTAAATGAACCAGACTCGGTTGCTGTACCTGAAATGGTAAATTGTTTGGTAATATTATTATACGAACCTGTAATTCCACCTGGCAATCTACCACTCGTAATAGCAATGTTATTTGCACTTGTTGTAGATTGATAAATTATACTTGTTGTTAAAGCACTGTTTATACAAATAGTATTAGATGAAGTTCCTGGTAT
>CANETM010000027.1 GCA_947441205.1 Bacteroidota bacterium
AGCTAAATTGCTTTCTATTTTGTATCTCAAATTGATAAAATCCGCTATAATTATGTTGTTGAACCAGTTGCACTATAGGATGTTGTAATTGGCTCACTTGAATGATAACTTTCCCATTACTATTTTTTCGACCCGCACGTCCACTTACTTGTTCCATCATTTGAAAGGCGCGTTCATTTACACGGTACTGATTAAAGTTTAATAAACTGTCAGCATCTACAATACCCACTAAATCAACATTTTCAAAATCTAAACCTTTTACTACCATTTGTGTACCTACCAAGACATCAATTTGTCTTTGTTCAAATTGTTGAATTAATTGATCATGTTCGTTTTTCCCTTTAACATTATCAAAATCCATTCTTGCTACAATTATACCTGGAAGTGCTTGGTTTAACTTTTCTTCTATTTGCTCAGTTCCAAAGCTTTTTTGTTTGAAACTAGTTTTGCCGCATGCTTCGCAAGTATTTAAAATAGGATAGGTTGCTCCACAGTAATGGCAAGAAAGTAAATTTTTCTGCTTGTGATAAGTAAGTGTTACATCACAATGTTTGCAATGTGGAATCCAGCCACAGGTTTCGCAAATTAAATAAGCCGCATAACCACGTCTATTTTGGAATAGGATTACTTGTTTTTTATCATCAATTGTTTTTTTGATTTCAGTTAATAGATGCGGGGTTAATATTGCGGTTCCAGCTGGCTGTTTTTTTGTATCAATTAACTGAATTGTTGGTAGCTCCCCTTTGTTAAAACGTTCTGATAAATGGGTGTATCCATATTTGTTGATGGATGCATTGTAAAATGTTTCAACCGATGGCGTTCCAGACCCGAGAATTACTTTAGCATTTAATTGATTTGCATAATATATGGCGGTATCTCTTGCTTGATACCTTGGAGCAGGATCTTGTTGTTTGTAGGATCCATCATGTTCTTCATCAATAATAATAAGGGATAGATTTTTATAGGGAAGAAATAATGCCGATCTAGCACCTAGTACAATTTTTATTTCTCCTGATTTAACCTTATTCCATATTTCCACTCTTTCATTTGGATTAAATTTAGAGTGATAAATAGCTATTTCATTACCAAAATACTGCTTTAAACGTCTTATCATTTGAGCTGTTAAAGCAATTTCAGGTAGCATATACAATGCCTGTTCATTTTGCTTAATTAATGCATTTATAAGCGCTACATATATTTGTGTTTTTCCGCTACCCGTGATTCCGTGCAATAAGTGAACTGGATGTGTCTGGAGTTGAGTCAAAATTGAATCAAATGCTTTTTGCTGATGTTCTGATAAAGTATGTAGGGTTTGATTTCCTAATAATGGGCTAGTTGCAAGTCTATCTATTTTCCTTTTTTCTGCTATTAAAATACCTTTATCAATCAATGCTTTCAATTGTGCATGTGAAGCGCCTGATTTTTCCAATATTGACTTTTGACTTACTTCACCCTCTGTTTTCTCGAAATGTAAAAAGGATAATAATAATGCTAGTTGTTTAGGAGCCCTTGACCATTCATTCAATAATTTTTCTAATTCAATTTCAGATTTGTAGGCAATGGCTAATGATATGAATATTTCTTCTTTAGCTTTATACTTATCTGTTAAATTTTCTTTTATTGAACATATCCCTTTTTGAATCAATTTATTAATAATTGGGTAAACCGATTTCTTGTCAAGTAGTTTTTGAACTTCAATTAAACTAAGTTCTTTTTTTATTTGTAAAGCTTCACTTATAATATATTCGGCATCACTTAATTGTTGATTGTCTATTTCATCAACCTCATTGTATATAAAAACAGATTCACTTGTAATTTTTAAGTGACTAGGAACGGCTGCCTGCATAACTTCGCCTTCAGTGCACATATAGTATTGAGCCATCCATTCCCATAAAGCAAGCTGATTTGCATACACTATTGGGCCTTCGTCTAATATGGATAGTATAGGTTTGGGATTGAATGCAGCTGGTTTTTCTTGAATTATTTTTTTTACAATTCCAGCATATCTTTTTGTGGCTCCCAGCATAACTTCAACACGCATGCCAATCATTATTTCATCCCTCATGGAAGTAGGAATTTCCCATGTATAGTTTTTGGGTAAGGCTAAGGGTATGATGATTTCTGCGTACATAAGGGTGTTTACAAAAATAAGCTATGAAATGGAAACTAATTTATTAAGTTAAGCTAACTAAACTGATTAATTATTGAGGGTAGGTTCGGTATTTTCGTAATCCAGCATCCATAACATTATACACCTCATTTTTTAATTTTTCAACATCATCCATAGTGTAATCAGTGACTTGGATAGTTTCTAAGTAAACAACCCGATTGGGCCCTGGTGTAAGTGAAAAAACACTTTCAAAATGCATTCTATCAACAGCATCAATCATTAAAATGGGTTGTATGGGTATTTGCATTTCAATGGCTAATTTAAAAGCACCACTAAAAAATGATTTTAATGGTTTTTTATGGGTCATACTAAATGTGCCTTCTGGAAAAATGAATATAGAATTTCGTTTGTATAAAGCTGCTTTTAAGTTACGTAAACTTTTTGCTCGCTTTTCTGGACTGCTTCTGTCAACCATAATTACTGCAGCTCGATAAACCCATCCAAAAATGGGGATTTTTGAGGATTCAAATTTACCTAATGGACGAATGGGTTGATGCCTTAGTTGCACAATAGGAGGGATGTCCATATAGGAATTATGGTTCGCAACGAAAATATGTGGTTTGCTAAAATTGTGTTTTGCCTCATATATTTCTTTGTGACGAATTCCTATAAATGCATACCATGTTTTTGACCAATATCTACAAACCTTATACACTCGTTTACTTAGTTTTGCTTTCCCAAAAGGTATCAGTAGAATGAGTGCAATTGCTGATAAAATGGTAAGGATTGCAAATATGATTAAAGCGTAAATGCAATATATAAGTTGAAATATTTTTTTTAGTACTGTCATTGAGCCACTAATATAATAAAAAAGGCCCGAATAGAAATTCGGGCCGAACGATTGCTTGCTTGCTATTTTGAACCAGAAAAAATTTATGACTTTAAAGGGTTTCTACCATATTTTTCATCATGTTGTGTTGCATCTAGTCCTAATTCTTCTTCTTCCTCTGAAACGCGTAATGGCAACAGTAATGCGATTAATTTGAAAATGACAAATGAAACTGAAAAACTATATGCAACTACAATCAACATTGCTTTTAATTGAGTAAAGAAAAATGCTGGATTTCCATAAAATAAACCGTCTGCGCCTGCAGGGTTTACATTTTTAGAGGCGAAAACACCCGTTAATAACATACCTACAATTCCACCAATACCATGACATGGGAAAACGTCTAAAGTATCGTCTACTCTTGATAATTTAAAGGCATGACTTAATACATTTGAAATGACAGCACCAATTACACCAATAAAAATACTTTGTGGAATTCCAACAAAACCTGCTGCGGGTGTAATGGCGACTAATCCTACTACTGCTCCAATACAAAATCCTAATACCGATGGTTTTTTACCTCTCATTACATCAAAAAACATCCAAGCTAATCCTGCTGCTGCTGCTGCTGTATTAGTTGTTGCAAAAGCATTAACTGCTAATGAGTTTGCACCTAAGGCTGAGCCTGCATTGAACCCAAACCAACCAAACCATAAAAGTCCAGTACCAATTAATACGTATGGAATGTTAGCAGGGGGAATTTCTTGTTGTTCTAATTTTGCACGTCTTTGTTTTAATACAATTGCCCCCGCTAAAGCAGCACAACCTGCACTAATATGAACTACTGTACCTCCTGCGAAGTCCAATGCACCCATTTTAAACAAGAAACCGTTTGGATGCCAAGACCAGTGTGCTAATGGAGCGTATATTAAGGTAATAAAAAGTACAATAAATAAAATATAGGATGTGAATTTGATACGTTCTGCAACTGCACCAACAACTAATCCTGGTGTAATGATGGCAAACATTAGTTGGAACATTGCAAATAATAATAAAGGTATTGTCATAGCAGCACCACCTTGTAAGGCAGGCGCGCAATCAGATACCCCTTTGAAAAATAAATGCGTTCCTGGATTGCCAATGATACCATTAATGGATTCACCAAAACTTAAACTATAGCCATAAGTAACCCAAATTACCGTAACGATACCTGCGGATACGATACTTTTAATCATGGTAGAAATAATGTTTTTACGATGAACCATACCTCCATAAAAAAAGGCAAGTCCTGGTGTCATTATAAATACTAAGGCAGTAGCTACTAAGATCCATGCGATATCGGCAGAGTTATAAGTTTCTGCTGTTCCAGCGAAACTTGGAAGTTGCGGAACAAATAAGGCTGCAATGGCAACAACTAACAGTAAAATAAATGGGGTGTACTTTTGTACTGTTTGATTTTTCATAGGGTGTGGTTTAGTATTTAATATATTATAAAATATATAATATAAATATTTATACCACAAATATACTAAAATCAAAGTTATTTACAATAATTATTAAATATAAAAATAAATATAATATGTTTGAATTTTCCCATTTTACGTTTATAACTCGTTCTTAATGTGATTGTCCAACTCAATTTCTGCCTTACTTTGGTTGAATAGCAAAAAAAAGGATTCAGTTGACTGAATCCTTTTTTTTATAAATATTAAAATATTTTAAATTGAACTTGCCAGTAAACTAGCATCCTTTGACTCAAGAAGTGTAGAACCAGTTAGATAAATGTCCACCTTGCGAGCACATTCGCGTCCCTCGCTAATTGCCCATACAACCAAGGACTGACCTCGGCGCATATCTCCTGCAGTAAATACTTTTGCAATATTAGTTTGATAGTCCAATTCGGTAGCTTTTACATTTCCTCTTTCGTCTAATTCAATACCTAGTTCATCAAGCATACCTGTTGGCTCAGGATGTAAAAATCCCATTGCTAATAAAGCCAATTCGCATGGTATTTCACGAAGGCTGCCTTCTTTCTCCGTAAACTTGGCAGGACGCCCATCAGCAGCACTAGTCCATTCCAAATCTACAATTTGCAAAGCTTTTAAATTTCCGTTATCGTCTCCTATAAATGCTTTTGTAGCAACCTCCCAAACTCTAGCTACACCTTCCTCATGCGATGTAGTCGTTTTTAACAACATAGGGTAGGTTGGCCAAGGCATATAGGAAGCTCTCGTTTCTGGAGGCTTTGGTAATAACTCAAATTGAGTAATTGACTTTGCACCATGTCTGTTGGAAGTTCCAACGCAATCGCTACCTGTATCACCACCTCCTATCACTACTACATTTTTATCAGTTGCCATTAACTCAGTTTCATCAATGGTTAGATTACTCACTCTTAAATTTTGTTGCTTTAAAAACTCCATGGCATAATGAACCCCTTTCAATTCTCTTCCAGGTACAGAAAGGTCTCTTGGAATAGTGGAACCTCCTGCAAGTACGACTGCGTTAAAGTCACGCATAATATCATTTACTCTTACATTCACCCCCACATTAGCATTGCATATAATTATTATTCCTTCTTCTTCTAACAAACTTATTCGACGTTCAACAACTGTCTTTTCTAATTTAAAATCAGGAATACCAAAACGCAATAAGCCACCTGGTTTTGGATCTCTTTCAAAGACGGTTACTTCATGTCCTGCATAATTTAATTGAGCAGCAGTAGCGAGACCTGAAGGACCTGATCCAATTACAGCAATTTTAAATCCGCTTCTCATATTAGGTTTGCGTGGCTTTACAAAACCTTTTTCAAAGGCTATTTCAATAATATGTTTTTCAATTTCTTCAATGGCAACCGCAGGTTGGTTAATAGCCAATACACATGCACTTTCGCAAGGTGCAGGACAAATTCGACCTGTGAACTCAGGAAAGTTATTGGTTGAAATTAAAATTTCATAGGCATCCTTCCATTCTTTATTATATACTGCATCGTTAAATTCTGGAATGATGTTGCCCAAAGGACAGCCACTATGACAAAAAGGGACACCGCAGTTCATGCATCGTGCCGATTGTTCATTTAACTTTTCCTCAGATAATGCAGCAACAAATTCGTTATAATTTTTCTTTCTATCTTCTACTGGCAATTTGCTTGGTAGCTCTCTTGTATATTCTTTAAATCCGGTTGGCTTTCCCATAATTAATTCTTTCAAAAAGTGATCAGCAATTAAATTCTATTTAAATTAAATTTCTATTTTTTATTCATTTTATTATTTCCCTGCGTTTGCTAATTTTTTTCGAGTTTGTAAAACTTTTTTATAATCACGTGGGAAAACTTTAATAAAATGTTTTAGTTGGTTGTCGAGGTCACTTAAAATAAATTTAGCAACACTACTTCCAGTTTTATCATAATGCGCTTGAATCAATTTTTGTAATTCAGCAATATCTTCTGCACCCACAGGATCTAAATCCACCATTTCTTTATTACATAAACTATCAAAATCATTTTGAACATTGTATACATAAGCAATGCCACCACTCATTCCTGCAGCAAAGTTTCTGCCGGTTGGTCCTAGGATTACTGCTAAACCACCTGTCATATATTCGCAACCATGGTCGCCGATACCTTCTACAACAACCGATGCTCCTGAGTTTCTAACTGCAAAACGTTCTCCTGCTTTACCTCTTATATAGGAACTGCCACTTGTTGCTCCATAAAATGCTACGTTTCCAATTAAAATATTATTTTCTGGGACGAAAGTTGCTTTTTTATCGGGATAAACAATTAATTGGGCACCACTTAAACCTTTACCAAAATAATCATTAGCATCACCTTCTAATTCTAAAGTAACACCCGCTGTATTAAATGCACCAAAGCTTTGTCCTGCGGTACCCTTAAATTTAAAATGAATTGTGTCTTCTGGCAAACCAGCGCCTTTATGTACTTTGGTAATTTCATTGGATAAAATGGTACCAACCGTTCGATCGGTATTTTTTATTTCAAATGCAGCAGTTATTTTTTCTTTTTTCAAAATAGCTGGTTGTGCAACTGATAATAATTTCCAATCTAATACATCAGCTAAACCTTGATCTTGAATTTCTGTTTGGTATAAGCCAACACTTGCATCAGCTGGCTCTTTGTATAATACAGCACTTAAATCCAAATTTTTATATTTCCAGTGATTGATATTATTACGCATTGTTAAAGCGTCAACTTGACCAATCATTTCATTTACAGTTTTAAATCCTAACTCAGCCATTATCTCACGCAACTCCTGTGTAATGAATTCAAAGAATTTAACAACATGGTCAGGATCACCTTTAAATCGTTTACGCAATTCAGGATCTTGCGTAGCAACGCCAACTGGGCAAGTATTCATATGACATTTGCGCATCATTATACAACCTTCCACAACTAATGCAGCAGTAGCAACGCCCCATTCTTCAGCACCTAATAATGCAGCAATGGCAATATCGCGACCCGTTTTCATTTGTCCATCGGCTTGCACCACAACACGTGATCTTAATTTATTTTTAACCAAGGTTTGATGTGTTTCTGCTAAGCCTAATTCCCAAGGCAACCCCGTATGTTTAATGGAACTTAAAGGTGAAGCGCCAGTACCACCATCAAAACCAGCAATTAAAACTACATCGGCTTTTGCTTTGGTAACGCCAGCCGCTATAGTTCCAACCCCTGCTTTAGAAACTAGTTTTACATTTATTCTAGCAGCACGATTTGCATTTTTTAAATCAAAAATTAATTGAGATAAATCTTCAATCGAATAAATGTCATGATGCGGTGGCGGTGAAATTAATCCTACACCTGGAGTAGAGTGTCTTGTTTTACCAATCCAATCATCAACTTTATCACCAGGTAATTGTCCACCTTCACCGGGCTTCGCACCCTGTGCCATTTTTATTTGAATCTCGTCTGCTTCTGTTAAGTATTGACTGGTAACGCCAAAACGTGCACTCGCAACTTGCTTAATAGCACTTCGCATGGAATCACCATTTTCCATTTTTTCATAACGGATAGGATCCTCGCCACCTTCACCAGTATTACTCTTGCCACCTAAACGGTTCATAGCAATTGCTAGGGTAGTATGCGCTTCCCATGAGATAGATCCAAAAGACATTGCACCCGTTGCAAATCGTTTATAAATATTTGATGCTGGTTCAACTTCGTCAATAGAAATAGAAGGTCTTGTTGGTTTGAAATCAAATAAACTTCTTAAGGTACATGCTTTCTCACCTTGATCATTTACGAGCTTTGAATATTTTTTGAAACTAGCATAATCACCTACGCTTGTAGCATGTTGTAATGCATGTATTGTTTGTGGATTAAATAAATGCGCTTCACCACGTCGTTTCCATTGATAAATTCCACCAACCGGTAAACGATCAATATCTGCAGCTTTTTTAGGGAAGGCGATATTATGTTTTGCTAAAATTTCTCTTGCGATTTCATCTAAGCCCATACCTTCAATACGAGAAGTAGCTCCTGTGAAATGACGATTTACTAGGTCTTTATTAATACCAATAATTTCAAAAATTTGAGCACCTTGATAAGATTGTAAAGTGCTAATACCCATTTTTGAAAATACTTTATACAAACCTTCATTGACTGCCTTGATATAATTTTTCTTCAAATATTTATCATCCAAATCAGTCTTGATATGCCCGCTTAATTTCATATCACGAATGCTTGACATAGCCAAATAAGGATTAATAGCTGTGGCGCCAAATCCAATTAAACATGCATAGTGATGCACTTCCCAAACATCCCCAGCTTCAACAATAATACCCACTTTTCCTCTTAATCCTTTTTTGATTAAGTGATGATGTACCGACGAGCATGCTAATAAAGATGGAATTGCTGCGTGCTCAGAATCAATGGAACGGTCAGTTAATACTATTACTTCAAAACCGTCTTCCACTGCATCAACAGCATACCTGCATAAACGATCTAATCCTCTTTTTAAGGAACCTTCTTTTCCATCCGCTCTAAAATAACATTGTAAGGTTTTAGCTTGGAATATACCCGTATCAATACTTCTTACTTTTTCCAATTCGTGATTTGTCAAAATTGGATGTTTCAATGCTAGACAGTGACTCGCCATGGGATCCTCAATCAATAAACTTCCTTGGCTTCCTACAAAAGTTGCCAATGACATAACCATTCTTTCGCGAATAGGGTCAATAGGAGGGTTGGTCACCTGTGCGAATAATTGTTTAAAATAGCTAGTAATATGTTGAGGTTGATCACTCAATACGGCAAGTGGTGTATCCGTTCCCATTGAACCGATTGGCTCTTTACCATCTAAGGCCATTGGAATAATGATTTGTTCTAAATCTTCTTTAGAATATCCAAATGCTTTTTGATATTTGAATATTTGATCATGCTCCAAATGTGTAAATTGAATTCTTGGTTCAGGTAATTCTTCTAATCTAATTTTATATTTATTTAACCAATCACCATAAGGTTGTTGGCTGCAAATTTTTTCTTTTAATTCAGTGTCGCTAATAATACGACCAGCTTCCATATCCACCACAAACATTTTACCAGGTTGTAAACGTCCTTTTTCAATAACTGTTGATGGGTCAATTGGTAAAGCTCCTGTTTCGGAAGCCATAATTACACGGTCATCATTAGTAACACAATATCTTGAAGGACGTAATCCATTTCTGTCCAAAGTAGCGCCAATCATTTTGCCATTGGTAAAGGAAATAGAAGCAGGTCCATCCCAAGGTTCCATAATGGCTGCATGATACTCGTAAAATGCTTTTTTAACAGGATCCATTAAATCATTGCCATCCCAGGCTTCTGGAATTAACATCATCATTACATGGGGTAAGCTACGACCACTTAATGTTAATAGTTCAATGACGTTATCTAAGCAAGCACTATCTGATTGTCCTGAAGTTACAACTGGTAAAACCATATCTAATTCTTCCTTGCTGAAATAAGGAGAGAAAAAACTAGACTCATTTGAACGTAACCAGTTTAAGTTTCCTTGTAAAGTATTGATTTCTCCATTGTGTGCTATATAGCGGAAGGGTTGTGCCAATTTCCATGAAGGGAAAGTGTTGGTTGCAAAACGAGAGTGCACTAAACCAAAGGCAGATACTACACGTTTATCACTTAAGTCAGGAAAATATTCACGAACTTGATGACTTGTTAATTGTCCTTTGTAGACAATGGTATTTTGAGATAAAGAAGTGATATAAAATCCAATATCGTCTTTTTTGATACTATTATTAATGGTATGTGATGCGTAGTTTCTTAAAATAAATAATTTGCGTTCAAAGTCTTCTGCATCTTTTACATGGTCTGGTTTTTTAATAAACACTTGCTCCATTATGGGCTCCACTGATAAAGCGGTTGGTCCAATGGGGTCTCTGTTTACTGGAACTTTTCTGTAGCCAATAATTTCTATATTTAATTTTTCAGCGGCACGTGCAAATATCTCCTTACACTCTTCAACAATACTATTATCAGTTGGGAAAAACATAAAGCCCACACCATAATCACCTGCATTTGGTAAATGCATTCCACGATATAATAATTCATCAAAGAAAAACTCATGTGGTATTTGAATCATAATACCTGCACCATCACCTGTATTCACCTCGCTTCCACTTCCACCACGGTGTTCCATATTTTCCAATATGGTTAAAGCATCACTCACATTTTGATGTGATTTTTTTCCTTTAATATTGGCAACAAAACCAATTCCACATGCGTCATGTTCAAAAGCAGGATCATACAATCCTAATGGCTGATTTTCAATCATACTAATTCAATTGATTAATGTAGATAATCTAGGGTAAACCGATCCGTGGAAAATTACAAAAAAATAGGGAGTTTTGGTAGTGGTTTATCAATATAATTACTAACCATTTGAAATATACTAAACCGGAAACGTTTTCATTAGATAATTTCAAATAACGAACGTTCGCATTCGACTTAAATTTGAAATCATTAAACGATGTCGATCCTGAATTGTGCACCAAACATTTGTTTAGTGAGTTTTTGTTGCTTTGGAAATAAACCAAAAATTGAACTTCCAGAACCCGTCATGCTTGCGTAAATAGCACCTTGTTGATACAACATTTGTTTTAATTCACCAATGATAGGGTGGGCATTTATGATGGGTGCTTCGAAATCGTTTATTAAATCGTTTTTCCAATTTGTAATAGGACCTGAAACAATTTCTGAAATAGTTTTTTGTTTATCATGGGGATTAATTTGACTAAAGGCCCATGCAGTTGAAATATGAATACCAGGATGAATTAACACTATTTGAAAATTAGCTAAATCACAATTGAATGATTGTAAAATTTCTCCTCGTCCTTTTGCATGACATGCATTTTCATAAATAAAAAATGCGCAGTCGCTTCCTAAAGTTGATGCATAATCAACAAGCTGTTCATTATTTAATCCTAAATTAAATTGTTGATTTAATAGTTTTAATACAGCAGTGCCATCGCTTGAACCTCCACCTAATCCGGCTCCCAATGGAATATTTTTGTGCAAATGCATTTTAATGGAGGGAATGGCAGGAAAATCTTTTTTTAATAAATGATAAGCTTTAACACATAAGTTTTGTGAATGATCGCCA